>JAEOUB010000070.1 GCA_016839545.1 Candidatus Kariarchaeota archaeon
CGATGCCCTCCATACTACACTGATAAGAACTAAATCATATTCAAAGATCAATCCACGATTAACCAGTCTAATCATTTGAGAAAATCAAACCTCAGGTTACAATACTTCCCAATTTTACTGAATTGCACTATGGTTCTAGGCGTGAGTGCTTATAAGTATGCAAATAATCATCGGATACATGGCTACAGTCCAGCTCAGTGAGTACACTCCCAGGAGAGACTACAAGAGCAATCGCAAATCCCCGATCAGATGGGTTCTCTCTCATATCAAGAGGAACTGGTATCTGTTTCTGGTAGTAATTGCCTTTACAATTTTCAATTCTGTATTCTCCTCCTCTATTCCCAACCTGATCGGGGCAGCATTCAACCTCTTCAACGAAGGTAACCTAGATGTTGACACTCTGACCCAGATCTCTGTACAGGTGCTGCTGCTGGGTATCGGTGCTGGACTCCTGCAGATGCTGACCTCATGGTCCATGGAATTCATCACCCAGCGATTGGAGCGAGATACTCGTGATGAGCTGGTATCGACGCTGCTTGGAAAGAGCCAAACCTTCCACGACAAGCAGCGGATAGGTGACCTGATGACACGAGCAACTGGCGATGTCCGCCAGCTGAATTTTATGATGAACCCTGGGTTTAACCTGGTGTTCCGATCAATTGTCGGCATAATCGTTCCCATCACATTTATGGCGCTGATCAGCCCTCAATTAACGCTTCTTCCACTGCTCTACATTGTTGTATTTGCCCTTGTTCTCAAGCGATACCGTGAGGTTCAGGCACCCTGGACCATGCGCACACGTATTGCAGCATCCAAGACACAGGCACGACTCAATGAGACTATCTCAGGTATGTATGTCGTTCGAGGGGCATCAGAAGAGGAAACCGAGCGTCAGATCTTCTCCAAGAATATAGACGAGTTCAAAGAGGCACAGGTCAAACTGGGAGAGATCCAGGCAAAGTACTGGCCAATTCTCATTCTCGGCCTCTTTACTGCAGGAGGTATTCTGCACGCAATATTTCTGTTGAATAATGGGGTAATCGATATTGGCCAATTAGTCAGTTATGTGTTGCTCTTTCAGTTGCTACGCTTTCCGACTTTCATAAATATATTCGCCATAACTGTGCTGACTTTAGGAATCACAGCCGCCGGACGTATACTCGATATTATCGAGGGTGAGAGCCTTATCGATCTCAACGAAGAAGGCTATGCTGCACCAATTGAGGGCAAGATTGAGTTCAAGAATGTCACCTTCGGCTATACTGAGAACAATCCTATCCTCAAGGATCTGACATTTACTGTATCGCCCGGTGAGACAGTTGCCCTGGTTGGAATGACCGGATCTGGCAAGACAAGTATTACAAAACTGATCTCACGGCTGTATGATCCCACCGAGGGAGAGATCTACCTGGACGGTAAGAACCTCAGAAACTGGTCTATTCACTCACTCAGGTCTCAGATGGCAGTTGTGGAGCAGGATATATTCCTGTTTTCCAAGTCTATCCGTGATAATATCCTGCTGGGTAATCCCACAGCAACAGAGGATGAGCTGATTGATTCAGCCACACTGGCAAATGCTCATGGGTTCATCATGGAGACGCCTGATGGCTACGATTCTGAGATTGGAGAGCGAGGAACACAGCTTTCCGGTGGTCAGAAACAGCGAGTTGCCATTGCCCGAGCAGTGATCAAGAAACCCCGGATCCTGGTGCTGGATGATGCATCATCTGCTATAGATTCCAAGACTGAGGATGAGATCAATACTGCTATTCGTGACGTGCTCAAGGGTCGTGTATCATTTCTGATCACCCACCGGATTGCCCAGATACGACGTGCTGACAAGATTATCCTGCTGGATCAGGGACGTATCCTGGATATCGGTGATCATGATTACCTGATCAGGAACTCAGCCCGGTACAGGGAAATTTTCTCTGTCTATGATGATTTCGATGCAATGTCTATTGGAGGTGTCAACTGATGGGATTTGTCATGCAGGGACTGGATAAGAGTGACTATGACCGTGAGTACGGCGACTGGACGCTACTCAGACGTATCATGGGCTACTTCAAGCCCTATACCTTCTCTATGCTGATAATTGCTATCACTATCAGTGCCGCTTCTATTGCTGCAGCGCTTGTCCCTGTCTATATCTCTCAGACTCTGGACGCACTGCGTGATGGTGTTGACTTTGACGAGGTCTACATCCTCTTGGCAATTATTGCTGCCTTCACACTGCTTAACTTCATTATCAATGCCGTCCGACAGATACTTACCGCCCGTACCGTGCAGAGTGCTGTGGTCGACCTGCGAGAGGAGGCATTTGATGCACTTCTCGATCGGGATATGGCATTCTTTGACAATCAGCCCACCGGTCGTCTTGCCTCTCGAGTGGTCAATGACTCCAACTCCTTTGGACAGGTGATCTCACTCACTGTCAACCTGCTGGGTCAGATTGTCATCGTCTTCTTTGTCATCGGGTTCCTGTGGGCAATATCAATCAAGCTAACGGTGCTGGTCATTCTCTTTGCCCCCATTGTTATCCTTGTGGCACTTGCTTTCAGAAAGATTGCACGAACTGTGGCACAGGGATCCCAGCGGATACTTGCCAAGGTGAATGCACTGATTCAGGAGACCACCTCAGGCATCTACATTGCTAAGAGTTTCAGGGTTGAGGATCGACTCTACGATGAGTTTGACGCGATGAATAAGCAGAGCTATGATATCAATCTCAAGCGAGGGCTGGTATTCAACTCTATCTTTCCCATTCTCACTGTGCTGACCGGAATTGGCAATGCCATGATTGTCTACTTCGGTGGCCTGACGATTCTCGATGCCGATGTTTTCCTTGCCAATCTTGTGGCATTTCTGCCCGGGGGTGCACTGACTATCGGACAATGGTTCCTCTTCCTGCAGGGTCTGACACTGTTCTTCTTTCCACTGATCTCCATCGCCTCGTTCTGGAGCCAGTTCCAGCAGGGTCTGGCAGCTTCTGAGCGTATCTTCTCACTGATTGATGCCGAGAACACTGTGGTACAGTATGACAATGTCGTCTGTCCATCTCCCAGTGGAGATATCAGGTTTGACAACGTGACTTTCGGATACAATGATGAGGAGATGGTGCTGGAGAATTTCAACCTGCACATCAAGCCTGGAGAGAGAATTGCGATTGTTGGTCATACCGGTGCTGGAAAATCAACCATTGCCAAATTGATCCAGCGATACTACGAGTTCCAGGACGGAACTATAAGTATCGATAATCACAATATCCGCTCTCTGGATCTTGTCACCTACCGTATGGGTCTCTCCATCATCTCCCAGGATGTCTTCCTGTGGAATGCAACTATCCGAGAGAACCTGCTTTATGGTGTATCTGAACAGGAGAGCACAGAACTGACTGAGCAACAGAAGATTGAGAATCTCCTGAAGATGAGAAACGGAGGAGCCAGAGCCCACCGACGACAGCTTTCTCTTGACGAGAGACTGGAGATGGTACTCGAGGAAGTGCAGGCAATGGACTGGATCCGTAACCTGCCCAAGGGACTGGACACTGCTGTGGGCGAGCGAGGTCAGGCACTGAGCATGGGTCAGCGACAGCTGATTGCCTTTGCCCGTATCCTGATGCGAGACCCTCACATCCTGATCATGGATGAGGCCACTGCAAGTCTTGATCCGTTCAGCGATCTCCTGGTACAGCGTGCCACCAATAAGATCCTAGAGGGCAGAACCTCTATCATCATAGCTCACCGGCTGTCTACCATCAAGAATGTCGATCGTATCATCGTAATGTCCGATGGCAAGATCATCGAGGAGGGTAATCATACCAGTCTCATGGAGAGACAGGGTCATTACGCAGAGCTGTATGACACCTACTTTAGGCACCAATCGCTTGAGTACATCGAGAAGTTCGCCACTACTGCAGACTGATCATATCCATAATGCATCACTCCCTCTGTTTTGCAGTACACTAAAGATAGACTCCATCTTACCACATATAGATGTCAGATGAGGAGAAATCCGAACCATCCTCGTCAGACGATTCTGGGCAGGAACAGGTGGCTAAAGCATTCGAGGATGCCCTGAAAGAGTCGGTGGTCGAGGAGCACCAGCCCATTCCCAACCTGATGGAACACATGCGAAAGTTGCAGCAGATGAGAAGGGAGATGAAAGACCTGTACGAGGAGGAGTAATTCATTCACCTATCCAACAATTTTAAGTCATTCAGACACTCTCTTCAACGTGACTCCCAAAAGCGACCCCCTCATCAGCTCAGATACCCTGTTACTGCGCTATTTCACAGAACATGACCTAGATATCTTGATGAAGTACCGCAATGACCCCGAGATCGCCCGGTTTCAGGGCTGGAGTTTTCCGTTCACTCCACAGGACGGTCTTCAATTTTTCATCGATATGCAGTCAAGATCCATTTTCAGTACCAATGACTGGCTACAACTGGTGATACAGGATACTGAGAACCAGATACTGGGAGACTGTGCTATCCGAGTAGTGGGAGAACAGGCAGAGGTGGGTATCACTATAAGAAGAGAGTTCCAGGGACAGGGATATGCCACAGCAGCATTGCAGCTCCTTTTGCAACTGGTGTTCACCAAGCTCAAGCTCCACCGGGTCATTACAATTGTCGATGTCGAGAATGTATCCTCTCAGAAACTGATGGAGAGAGTGGGTATGAGAAAGGAGGCACATACTATAGAGTCGTACTACGACCGCAGAATGGAGATGTGGAGAGATGAGTTTCAGTATGCCATTCTTGCTACCGAATTTTCAGCCCTTCTGTAAATATGAACCAAATTCAGTTTCCTCTTGATGAGTATTCAAATAATTGCAGGTACATACGGGGGTATCGATGAGATATCTCATCCCCCTTGTCATCCTGGCTCTGATAACCTCGCTGTCACCAGCCCCGGTGATTGCCCAGCAAGATGCTCTGTATGTTGAACCCAGTGTGTTCTACATTGTCGACCCTGAATCAGACTTCCCGCCGGTTACGCCACTGGGTATCGTAGAAGATGCGGCTGGCAATATTCATTCCTGGTTTTTCTATGTTGAGCCATTCGAGGAGGGGGCAGATGAGATCTTTATCCAGATCTATTTTCAGACCAGTTTCACCAATGGATCAACAGAACTCCACTTACTCAACCGGGAATCAGTCATCAATACCAGGATGTATTTCCTGCAGAAACTTGACCTGGTAACCACGGTGGATGGTGTCACCTTTGGAATCTATGTGCGAACCACAGATTTTGACTCCAGCCTTATGCAGTTCGGGTGGACCCCACAGGAGGGCTTTTTCCAGAGACCCCTGTCAATCAGTGGCACTCCAGAGTTTGAGGGGCATATCATAGGACCTCTGCAGGAGGGCAACCAGACCTCGTTTTACCTGGCTGCCTCCACCCAGGGAACTTTCTCCACAGTTCGACGTCTTTATGAGGTGGTGTTTGACAATGCCGAGTTTGCTGCAGTCAATAACCTGCTCTATCCCACCATTCCGGGTGCTGGCCAGTTTGAACGGCTGTTTGATATAGTGAGGCAGGGAAACTCTACGTATTACCTGGGATCCGAACCGCAGAATCCCAGTACTAGCTTCCTGAGGGTGGTCAATATCACCAATGGGAACGCTACAAACCATGGTCGATTTTTTATCAATGCCAAACCAGCAGTGGCACAGCTGGCTTTCTTCACCGCAATCCTCCAGGATCTGATTATTCCGCAGCTGGAGATCACAGAATCAGGAGAGCTCTACTCCTTTTTCTTCAGCCTGAGTGAGGAACTGCCTCTGCGACTACTTGTGAACTGGACCAACAGTACTGCCCTGAGTGTATTCCCACAGGGAGATGACACGTTTACTATCTCCTTCTTTCCAACAATTCAGAGTTATGGTGATGCCATTCGTATCTCATCGCTGGGTATCCAGCTGGCACAGGATGTCTTCTC
>JAEOUB010000613.1 GCA_016839545.1 Candidatus Kariarchaeota archaeon
CGAGAAGAATTTCATGGATTTTCGAAAGGAATGTATAGAGAACTGAAAGCAATATCCCACCAAACAGAAAATCAGTTCTACATTTTTTGAAATTGACATATTCTTGGGTATGCATACTATTTTCTGTCAAATCGGTCCATTTTCTTTCTGCATAAATTACCGTTAAGATGGGTAAAAACAGAATACAGATGAAAAGAAATGGATACCATACCGAGAATGTGGTATCTGCAATCACAATATATGTGAGGGTGACAACATATGCTCCAATTAGATAATAAATCGGTTGTGACCCTAATTTCTTGAAGAGTTCAATCACACTTTCGAGATTAAAGTCTTCAGAGGTCACCTCCATAGGCGAAAATCCTTTCACACTCTAATAACATTGGTGGTCAATGTTTAGAGGTCTCTTTTGGGTTTTTTGCGGTTTCATACGCTAGTAAGGAAGGATACAAAAACAGATCAGATATCTGAAATCTATGAGTCGTGAGATAAAGACCATTCTGGTGCTTGGTTCAGGTGGAACCATGGGAAATGGAATTGTTCATGTTGCTGCTGTAGCAGGCTATCAAGTTCGTGGATATGATGTGAAACAGGAATTTGTGGATAGAGGAATTGCCACAATCCGGAAAAACTTGGAAAGGGGTCTTAAGCGGGAGACCATCACCCCAGAGGAAATTGATTTAACAATGGCACGGATCTCAGGGTTCACAGATCTTAAAGAAGCAGCCCAGGGTGTTGATTTCGTAATAGAGGCTGTCTTTGAGAATATTGAATTGAAAATAAACCTCTTTCAAGAACTTGACGAGGTACTAGGCGATGATGTGATTATCGCTTCGAACACCTCGACAATTTCGATCTCATTACTAGGAGGGGGATCTAACCGAGGTGATCGCTTTATCGGTATGCACTTCTTTAACCCACCACCTATGATGAAATTGATTGAGGTTATTGTGGGGCTGCAGACCTCAGATGAGACTTTATCAATTACCAAGGAGATCTCAGAGAAAATGGGTAAAGAGGTAATCGTTGCCAAAGATTCACCAGGTTTCATAGTGAACCGGATACTCTTGCCACTATTGAACGAGGCAGTATTTGCACTCCAAGATGGGGTTGGAACGGTAGAGGACATTGACAAAGGAATAAAACTTGGGCTAGGCCACCCAATGGGTCCGTTTACTTTATTGGATCTCATTGGTCTGGATACGGCATTACATGTATCCGAAGCTTTCTACAAGGCCTTTCAGGACAGCAAATACAGGGTACCTCACCTTCTCAGGAATATGGTACATGCTGGCAAATTAGGTCGTAAATCAGGGGAAGGCTTCTACAAATACTGATCTTTCTGTTCCTAACTGACATTGAGAGAGTTTCTCAATCGAAAACCATTAAGGACGTTTGAATATTGCAAGTGTATGGAAGATCGGGTGTGGACAACGGAGAAAATTCTTTCATCGATATCTGCAATTATTGTATTGACAGTCCCGACAATCTCATTTGTGACGACTTCCAGATTTCATAATATTTCTGAAACATCTTTTATGTGGCCATGGATGGTTGTAATTAGACTTCAGCCATCTTCCTATTTCGAGTCAGACCTATATAATTTCATACTTCCACCCTGGACTCTAATTGTCTATCTTCCTTTTCTGTTTCTTCTCAAAGCTTGCTTCACACAATTCAGAGGTGAAGAATTCAAGGCTAAAACTTCGGGGACTATTGTGCTACTTGCATTGCTTCAAATTTTTGTTATATGGATGCTGTTTCAATCGCAAGATCCCTCAGATCTGACAATTACCGAGGAACGGACAATCTACTATCTTCCACAACTCGCGATATTAATTCTACAGGGAGTATACACTGTCCGTACCTACTTTGAAGAAACTCAACGAGCCCTTTCCAGATCGTCTGCCAAGAAAGTTATAGAAGAGGAACATTAAGTTATTTTTTCTTCACTCCATGATCGATCCATGATCTGTGCTTTCTCTCTGGATCTTCATAGATACCATACAATCCACCGATGATACTGTACCCCATGATAATGGTTCCAATGATGATCGTGGCATTTGTGGGTATTACTGCAATTCCCACTCCTATAACCACTCCTATGATCATGGAGAGAACACCCTGCTTTCTGTTATCTGCC
>JAEOUB010000614.1 GCA_016839545.1 Candidatus Kariarchaeota archaeon
AAAGATGGAGTATTATTCGACCTTTACGAGGAAGCTGTAACTCTCACTCTACTTGATTATTACTATTCCTATCAAATCGAACTTTACGCCGATGATTACGTCGATTATGATGAAATTTACTTCCAGGTTTCCGCAGATTACTACCTTGAGTCAGCGGCACCCTTCGAGGTTGTGCTTGAATTAATACATGACACAGGGGCTGTAAACACTACTGTTTCAGAATTGGTCTATACCGATCTATTTACAGGAATAGGTTGGTTTAATCATTATGAATACATTTACGTCCCTGTTGAGGGTCAGTACTATGGTTCTGTCAGTGTCATGTTCAATAACACAGTGATAGAGTCTGAAATTGTAGATCTGGGTACACTTCTCCCCCTTGGAATATTTGAGGTGGGAACGACTTTATCTATCAATAGTCCTGATGTAGACGGTAATGGTCTGAAAGAACTGGTCACTCCAAATGTTGGTTGGTATGACAACTTTGGTTATGAAATATTCTACAATATCACGATTTCACTAGACGGTGTTGTCAAACAACAAAATACCGGCAATGAAACGTCTGAATCGGGTGAACTTAAAATTATCTATGTCCCTGATGAAGTCGGTTCATATTACGTCGAGATATACATCTATGTAGATGGTATATTGTTTGACGATAGGACAACAACAATTTCTGCCGAAGTCCGTGATGGTGAGATCATCACTAACTTACGTGCTTCTGCAATTGATACAACAGGGGATGCAGCATTTTATGATGCGCAAAACGCGCCAAATCTTATAGATACATCTTACCAGGTGCTATCACTTGTTTCAGGAGATACTACTGTGGAGATGGTAGTTGAGCTGTGGTATTTCAATGAAACACTCGGTGATTACGTCTCAATGGGTACTTCGAGTGATGTTAAAGATTATAGTTATGGTGTGACAAGCAATCTAAACGTGGACTATTCTGTCCCATTAGATGGCGATTATGTTGTCTCCATCTCATTATTCCAGGACTCAGTTCTGTACGAGCAAACGCAGTATAATCTGCTTTTTGCAAGTACCAATTCAGATGGATTTATTCTAGGATATGGTTATGAATTCGAATTTAGAAGGCTCGCCAATTCAGAAATAAAACAGGCGATAGACTTCAATCTCTACTTGAGAAATGTTCTAAGTACAGTTCAGACATTAGAAGTCCAGTCCAATATTTACCTATGGGATGAAGTTACAGGCACATGGGAGACATATGATAGCTTTTGGATGAACCTAACCGTCGCACCAATGGATAATGATCGTATCTCCATGCTTTATCATATCGTAGAGGAAGGTATGTATTACGTGGAAATGCTGTCATACCTCAACTCGGTTCTGATATCGTGTTCTGGTGGATCAGATTACCTGCTGGTGTCTCCACAGTACATAGATGCAGAAAGTGGCAGGAATCGTATCGATGAGGATGATAATGGTGATGATGAGGCATGGGATGCCATAGTCACCGTCTATTACAATTCAGACAGTGATTTCACCATTCAATTCGATATGGACATCTACTTCTATGATGAAGTCACAGGAACCTGGATCTACATCATGACAATCAGTGATAGCTGGACAGTTGCTGCAGGTTCGGGATATGATGAAGAGTATGTGGTCTACCGGTTTATTCCGGGTGTCGAGGGTCTTTATCTCTTTGAGAGCTTCACCTATGTGGACGGAGTTCTTGTGGATGATTTCTCCTATGATGATTACCTTGTTCCATTGGTTGTCTACACCGGTCCTGTGGTAGTCGGTATCGGCACTCTGGAGTTTGAAGAGGGAGCCAATGTTATTGTCGAATTTGATGTTACTATCAATCATAATGCCACCTATGAGGTCTATGTCAATGATGTACTGAGTCTAGAGGGTACAGTCTCTGGTTACCAGGAATTCTCCTTCAATCTGGGAGGACTGGCTGCAGGTGTGTACAATGTCACTATTCTGGTGACAGATTGGATTGGCAATATTGTGACGTACGAGACTATCGTGACAGTTCTTGCAGTTTCAACTACAACGAGCTCCACCACAGATACCTCTTCCAGTACCACGGACACGTCAACCACCACAACCAGTACTACAAGTACTACAAGTACCAGTACCTCACCCACTTCAACTAGTGATTCATCAGTTGCTGAGACTAGCTCAACTGGTGATACAGATGCCTCAGGAGTGCCTTTTGCCAGTCTCTGGGTGATCCTCAGTATCACAGCTATCACCGGTACACGAATGATACGACGAAGAAACTAAAACCTACAAAACTATTCGGGGGACCTCTAGAGGTCCCAATCTTTTTCATTTGAGTTCAATTCTGAATCTGTGTTGCAATCCAACGATCTATCTTGTCCTCAAGCACAGATAGAGGGATGGATCCATCAAGTAGGACTGCATCATGGAATTCCCTGATATCAAATTTTGATCCAAGTGCATCCTCTGCTCTTTTCCGTAACTCACGTATCTTGAGCTCACCCAGCTTGTAGGCAACTGCCTGTCCTGGCCAGCCGATGTAGCGATCCACCTCGTTGGTGATATTGAGGAGAGTGAGTGAGGAATTGTCGGCCATGAAATCTATTGCCTGTTGACGAGACCATCCCAGGGCATGCATACCGGTATCCACAACCAGTCGACATGCACGCCACATCTCATAGGAAAGTCGGCCGAAGTTGGAATAGGGATCCTCGTAGAATCCCGTCTCAAGGCCGAGTCTTTCTGAGTAGAGGCCCCATCCTTCAACAAAACTTGTATAACTCGAGTACTTCCTGAAGGTGGGTATCTCAATTTCCTGCTGCAGAGCAAGCTGCAGGTGGTGACCAGGTACTGCCTCGTGCAGTGACAGAGCTTCTACCTCGTACAGTGGCCTGCTCTTCAGATCATAGGTGTTGACATAATAGGTTCCCGATCGAGTCCCATCTCCAGCACCGGGCATGTAGTAGGCAGTTGTTGAATTGGGTGCCTGGTAATCAGGTATCTCCTTGATACCGTAGGGTAATCTTGGCAATGTCTTGAAGATCTCAGGGAGCTTGCCATCTATCTTCTTGAGGACAAAAGCAGTCCGCTCCATCAGCTGCTCCTTATTCTGGGGATAGAACTGGGGATCGGTCCGCAGGTATTCGAAAAATGCCTGCAGATCTCCCTGGAAATCCACCTGCTTTCGGATGGCTTCCATCTCCTCCCGAATTCTCTTGACCTCTGAAAGACCAATATCGTGGATCTCCTGTGCTGTGAGTGTCAGGGAGGTGAAGTAGGTGATGCAATGCTGGTAGTACTCTTGTCCGTTATCAAACTCCGAAGCTCCCACTTTTTCACGGCAATGGGGCTCATACTCTTCTTTGACAAATTTTCGGAACTCCTCGAGCTTAGGAAAGATCTGATCTGTGACAATCTCGAGTGCTCGTCCCTGCAGGTCATTTTGCAGGTCTGCAGAAAAGTGGTCTGGGAATTTCTGGAATGGTTTCATGTAGGGGCTGTCATCGATTGGAGTATCCAGCTGCGTCTGAATGGAGACATCCACTCCCGACAGTGTGATTTGTGGTGGGACCTGCCCCTCTTTGAGTCCGGTCCGCATCAGTTCCATGTTCTGATCAAACGAACGAGGCATCTGGGCGTACCTGCTGAGCAGATTCTCGTAATCTTTCTCTGTTTTCAAAGGTACAAACATGCCCAAACGTGGGAACCAATTGTGTATCCCCCCCATGGTGGACAGAGGACTCCTGTACATCTTGTACCCAATTCTCTGGATATCAAGGCTCAGTCGCTGCTCAAGAATCTGGTAGTTGAGCCTGTCAGCCTCTTCAAACCCCTGGGGATCAATTGCTCGCAGTTGCTGCAAGAATTCCGCATATCTTGCCTTCCTCTCCTCCATATGAAGATCCGATGTCTCATCTAACCTGTCATTTCGAGAATGATCACCCGATCGGGTGGAGGTCATGGGACTGATGTCCTTTCTGTACTCCCAGTAGGTGTCCATCAGTTGTCTGAATTGATCGCTCATGGCTTGATTTTTCTTCAGGTTCATAAAAATACGGTGATTATCGCCTGTTCATTGAGCTGTTGGGACTATCGCGTATCTTGAGATATTTTCTGACAGATTTTCTTTCGATGGATAAAACTATACATATTATAGTCTGCAAATTCCAATCTGTGGCGGCTATTGTATCCGAGTTAGTTGAGCGAGAGGGAACTGACAGATCAAGGCTCATACCCTTACTCAACGCTCTGCAGGATCAC
>JAEOUB010000615.1 GCA_016839545.1 Candidatus Kariarchaeota archaeon
AAAACCAAGGAAAGCTCCATATTAAGGAGGTGGAGGAGTATATTCTCAAAGCGATTGATCAGAACAAGTTCCATGATGATGATCTTCTGCTATTCAAAATTGAAGTGGCACGGGCATATATTGAATTTAAGAAAGGCAGGTATGACCAGGGGATGCTTGCCATTGAAGAAGCAGAGAGAATTATTCTCATGTCCGACAAATCAGGTGATCAAGATAATGCGGATATTAAGAAGTTCTGGAGTGCAGAATTACTGGTACTCAAAGGGATACTCTATGGTTGGTCTGGGTCTATCTCAACACGAGAATTTGAACGGAGTAAAGAGTACCTTTCACAAGCCCTAGCAATATGCGAAGAAATTGAATACTACTACCAGCTAACGAATTGTCTTAACTGGATAGCCCTGTTTCAACTATATAATCACAATCTCGGTCTTGCTAAAGTAGAGATTGAAAAAAGCCTCGCAATTTCTGAACCTCGAAATATCTCACATTCCATTTGTTCATCCCAACTACTGCTTGGATCTTACTACTGGTTGAAAGGAGAATACGAGGCAGCAGTTGATTGGTATCGCACCGGAAGAGACCTTGCACGTCGGATTGAGAGTCGGTGGCTTGAGGCTTCTGCATTTTCATTTGCCGGTTCTGTCAAGATCCTACAGGGTGATCTTACATCAGCAGAGAGTATTCTAAGACAAGCATCCAAGATGTTTGAGGAGATGGGAGATCATCACTATTTCTCGTTTAATAACCTTGAACTTGGAGAAGTCTACCTGCAGAAGGGTAATATTGAGCAGGCATTGATCACCTTCAACGAAGCCCTGGAGACATTCATACGGATAGAAGACAAGGTGTGCCGAAACAGGACCTATGTGAAACTGGGAAAGGCGTATCAGTCTCAGGGACTCAAGGGATTAGCCCTGAAAAATTATGAGAATGCAATAATGATACCCATCAGTGATGATACGATCCCCATTACTATCTATGCATGGTTTTACTGTGATGCTTTCTACAACGCCATCCTTATTGCAATCGAGCAGGATGATATCAAACGAGCTGAAGAGTATTTTGACCTGCTGATCAAAATTGATCAATCGTCAGAAAATAAGAGAATAAACTACACCACTAACCTCTCCAGAGCGTTAATTCTCAATCACAAAGGTGAACTGAACAGTGCAAGATCAATTCTGGAGAATTTGTTCAAATCTGAGATACAAGATAATGAGATGCATGAACTTGTCATCGTCAAGTATATTGATATTCTTCTGGTAGACTATGCTCAGGTACCTAACAATAGCGTGGAAGAGCATATCAATCTCACACTGGGCTATCTCGAGGATGTTGCAGCATCCAAGAATAACATTCCATTGCAGATAGAGGTCAATATTCTGAAAGGAAACCTGCAGACTGTATTCAACAATTTCGATGAAGCGGCACATATTCTTGATACAGCTCTGAGAATGGCGATTGATAACAAACTGATAGAGCTGGAGAGAAAAGTTGAGCAAGAATTAGAGAATTTAAAGGTGCTCTACTCCACATCAAAGATACACAGCAGGGTTGCCTCCTCCCTTGACCAGAGGGTTGAGAGGGATGTCCTAAACTACTTACAAACTCTTTCCAAAGTGCTGCAAGGCAGTTTACTTGGTTCTGAGAGTCAAAACGAAAGTGAAAACCAGTAACCCACCACTCAGTACGCGTCTGTAGTGAGAGTTTATCGGAATGAAAATGTAGTTGTACCTTGATGGAGAGATGGAATTGATGAGTCTCCTCCCTGTGTGCTGTGAATGTAAGGAGGAGATAGATATTCAATCAACACCCTACCTGCACTGCAAAGCCTGTGGATCAGATTATCATACCCGATGTGGGAATAACATTTCCTGTCCAAATTGCAATTTTAATCCGTATGACTCCGCACCTGATTCTATTACTGAGAACGATAGGCAATCTACCGCATTAATCATACCGAGAAAGGTATGGATCATCTTCACAGTGTATTTGGTAACCATTATGGTTGTAGCAATCATCAGCTTGCGATCTGGACAAGAGGTCCTTTTCATTGTCTCTTTGATACTGTTCTGCCTTCCCATTATGATGATTGCATCCTATATCCTGTTTGAGAGAAGATTGCTGTATGTTTTGAAACGATCGATATAGTGGTTGTGTCAGAAGTGTGTGATACTTCTATTGAACAAACCTCACCCTCTTTAAATGCGCATCATATGGTAAGCTATGACAGAATCTGATGTACGAAATGTAATTATTATTGGAGGAGGTCCAACAGGATACACAGCAGGAGTATATGCCGCACGTGGTGCACTCAATCCCCTGATCATCGCTGGCTATCAGGCAGGTGGTCAGCTGATGCTCACCACTGAGGTAGAGAATTTTCCAGGTTTTCCCGAGGGTATAATGGGTCCCAAACTCATGGATGACATGAGAGCTCAGGCAGAGCGATTTGGTGCTGAGATCATGAATGAAGATGTGACTGAGATTGATTTCTCTGTTCGACCCTACCACGTGAAAACCTATGACAAGGAGTTCCGTGCCCATACTATTATCCTTGCAACTGGTGCATCTGCCCGGTGGCTAGGACTGGATGGTGAGCAGGAATTAATTGGCTCTGGTCTCTCAAGCTGTGCCACCTGTGATGGTGCATTCTTCCCTGAGAAGACGTTGGCCGTTGTCGGCGGTGGTGACTCAGCAATGGAAGTGGCACTATTCCTCACCAAGTATGCCGCCAAGGTCTATATTATTCACAGAAGAGATGAATTTCGAGCTTCAAAGGTAATGGCAGAGCGAGCACTGAACAATCCCAAGATTGAGGTGATCTGGGATACCGTTGTCACAGGATACACCTCTGTTCAAGATGGTTTCGTCAAGAAGTTGACAGGAGCACATCTCGACAATATCAAGACTGGAGAGAAAACACACCTCCCACTTGATGCACTCTTCATGGCAATTGGACACGATCCCAATACTACGTTCCTCTCTGATGCCATCAGCAAAGACGACTCGGGCTATCTTTTGACCA
>JAEOUB010000616.1 GCA_016839545.1 Candidatus Kariarchaeota archaeon
AGGTGTAGAGTATAAATTTGCGCTGGGCCTCTATGAGAAGTGGATGATCCAACATGTATACCAGAGTCTCTGAAAACATGTAGACTACCTTCTCAATTGCGTTATAATCATGTGGAACACGATTTAGTATCTCAGATCGCATAATCTGCTCTCGTGAAATGGTGGTAGTGAAGAATATAGCCTCCTTACCCCCTGGAAAGTAATTGTACAGCGATGTACGGCTGACATCCGCACGTTCCGAGATATCATCCATCAAGACTGGGTCATAGCCCATCTCATCGAAAAGTTCCCAGGCTGCCTCAAGTATCTCCATTCGAGTACGTTCCTTCTTCCTCTTCCGTCGTGACTGTCCCATAGTACCGATTACCATATGCATTCCTTATTTTTAAACTCTAAGTAAAATATTGTACTCAGAATACAATATTTTTTATAGTTCCATCACGAATGTTCAGTCGGACACGTCCAAGTGATTACAATGCGACCAAATCACAATTATTTATCACTGATCATTTACAACTCCCTCGTCGGTAGTTCGATGATTATCGTATGGGCCCTCCTGCTCCTGACAGACCAGGTCCCTGAACTCCAGACTCAGCCTCTAGATATCACGTATCACCTGATATCAGAGGGAGTCTGTGCAACTCTTCTTCTCAGCTCAGCGTATCTCCTGTGGAGAAAGTATGACAACGCAATGAACATCACCTATGCAGCATGGGGATCTTTGTTCTACTCCGTCTGTGTCAACACACCCTATTACTGGAATCAACAAAATTGGGCAATGGTTGGTATTTTTACAGTTATTCAGATACTCACCATAACTTTAGCACTCAGCACAAGTGGTGTATTGGCAAGATCTTCAGTTCTCTCAGAACACGAAATGATTGAGGTGATAGCTTGAGTTACCTTGGGCTGTTGAATCGACAGTGGGATATCATCACCAGCATGGTATTTGCCACTGCTGTTTTCATATCTCTAGCAGGTCCGTTTCTAATTGGACGGTCTGTTAACATTGATCGACGGGATGTAGGACATCTTGCATTTCAATTGCTGAAGTACGGGGAGATACCCATCGTGCTCTTTGGGGTGTATCTTGTAATAATAGGAAGAATCAGGGATACAGACATTGCGGATAGGATCAGGTTGGTAATGGCATTTCTTATAGTGATCCATATCCTGCTCTTCACCCTTGCAACAGGAGGGGTCATCCTCCACACCTACATTCACTATCTCAATGGACAAATTTGTGGCGCAAATAATATCCTAATTGGAGTTCTTGCCACAGTGAATATCCTAGAATATCTCATGTGGGAGAAAAATTGGTTTATTGAAATCCCAGATAACGGGATAGGTAAATTCTTACTATGGTTCTACTGGATTTTCGTTCTGAGTTACCTTGGTCCTGTTATGGCTCATATCTCGGCAGTGAGAAATGGCTAAAATATGGTATTTGGAATGTCAGACAAGGTATAACCTTATGATTTGGAAATGAGGAAATGTATCAATGTGTGGCAGGTTCTCAAGGTTCACGGGCATGGATGCAATCATTGCAGCCTATGGCATTGATATCGCTCATGCCACACCTCTCAGGAGTTATAATATAGCCCCATCACAGGAAGTAGCTGTTATCAGGAGGGAGAACCCCCTCGTATTGCGAGATATGACTTGGGGCTTTATTCCCTTCTTTGCCAAGGATCTGAGCTCCACCCACAGACCCATCAATGCAAGAGATGACTCCCTCACTAAACCTATGTACAAATACGCCATTGAATCCAGGAGATGCCTAATCCCAAGCAATGGCTTTTACGAGTGGAAACGCAAAGGACCCGTCAAACAACCCTATTACATCAGGCATGAAGAGGAGGAACTCCTAAGTTTCGGGGGTATCTACTCTCACTGGACTGATCCCGTATCAGACACGAACTACACCACATTTGCAATCATCACCACATCTCCCAATGAAATGATGGCAGAGATCCATGATCGTATGCCACTTATCCTGCACAAGGAGCATATTGGGACGTGGCTGAATCCAGAAGTAGGGTATTCCGAGATCAGCTCACTGATCCAGCCGTACTCTGGGATCCTTACCTCTTACCCCGTCTCCACTTTCGTGAATTCTCCCAACAATGACACTGAGAAGTGTATCGTACCCATTAACGATGAAGACATTGGCAAGGAAGAAGGTCAGGGAAGTCTTGATGATTTCTTTTAGGTAATACACCTCTCAGAGTGCTGATGAAATATTATACCAGATTTGGTTAAGGAATGTATAGCTCTACTCTGATTTTGTTTACCCTAGTTCAAAGTCATGGTAAAAACTAATTAATGAGAGTTCGTTAGAGGGAGATAGATTGCGATGGTTCTAAAGAAAGAATTAGAGGATATGGTGGCTGCCATGGAACCCCAGATCAAAGAACTGGAGGCCAAGGTGAAGAAGCTTGAAAAAGAGAACAAAAAACTGACCAAGGATCTCGCTGCAGCTGGTGGTTCAGGTGACGAAGAAGCTGTCGCAGAATTGGTTGCAGAGGTCAAAGCTCTCAAGAAAGACATGACAAAGATCAAGAAAGAGAATACCACGCTCAAGAAAGATCTCAAAGCTGCTGAGAGTTCCGGTGGTGAGGTTGACACTGAAGCATTAGATGCAGTCAAGGCAGAACTGAAAGAGGTCAAGAAGGAGAAGACGGCACTCAAAAAAGAGAACACCAAATTAACCAAAGACCTCGCTGCTCTTCAAAAGAAGTATGATGCGATTCCTGAGGATGCCAAACCCAAGAAGAAGGCTAAAAAGAAGAAAGCCACAGGTGAAGTGGATGAAAAGGCGCTCACAGCCCTTATGAGAGATAATGCTCTGGCCAACACCGTCTATAATCGCCTGAGACCTTTCAAAACAATGAATTACAGGTTGCTTGCCCATCAGGTAGGTGTCTCAGTA
>JAEOUB010000617.1 GCA_016839545.1 Candidatus Kariarchaeota archaeon
ATCCTTGCACCTGAGACCGTACCACCAGTGAAGGATATTGCTTTGACCTTTTCATGGGTGGTTATCGCCTCACCTACTTCACGGCCCAAACCATGAACGATATTAAAGACACCAGGGGGCAATCCTACATCCTGACAGATTTTTGACAGTTCAAATGCAGTCATAGGTGTGACTTCACTTGGTTTTGCAACTACGGTGTTTCCCACAGCAAGTGCCGGTGCTACCTTCCATGAGAATAGATATAGTGGCAGATTCCACGGAGATATTGTTCCTACCACCCCGAGAGGCAGTTTCAGTGTGTAATTGATCGCCTCACGTTTCCTCATCTCAAAGGCTTGTGAGTTGAAGTGCTTGATTGCAGTTGAGAAGAAATCAAAGTTGGTGATTGCCCTTGGGATATCGACGGTGTGGGCAAGTTTGTAGGGTTTCCCGTTGTCTCTTGACTCCACTCCAGCCAGATAATCATGCTTCTCCTTGATGCCTTCTGCTATTGCATACAGGAATTCTGATCTCTCCTGGATTGAAAGAGATGACCAGCTGGGGAATGCCTGTTGTGCTGCTTCCACAGCCAAATCCACATCTTCAGATCGTGATCGGGGGATGGTGGAGTAGATCTCGCCGGTGGCTGGTTCAATATTATCAAGGACTTCACCATTAACTGCATCAACCAGTTGACCGTTGATATAGTTTCGAGCATTTATCAATGACACTTATCAAGCTATGAGTGATGCGTTTTAATCTCCTCTTATCCGAGATTAACAAAGTGAGAACAGTACCTGAAACTCAAGTATAATCCGATTTCAGTTGTTAGTTCAGCTCTTTACCAATGCTTTAATACTCTTGAACCAATTTTTGTATATACATAATGCTAATGCAATTTGAACGGTGTGCTTGGTGCAGCGATTTCCTGACCGGATCCGAATATGCGGGTAGTGCCATCTGCGATGCCTGTATTCGTGAACTTGGTCAAGTCCCTGATCTTACCGTAAACATCGGTCGTGAGTTCGTGGATAATTTGCCATATGGGAATATCGTTCTGAATCCTGAGGGTAAAATCATCCGATACAATGCAACAGAAGCAGAACACACGGGATATGATGTTTCAAAGATCGAGGGTAAGCACTTCTTCGATGAAGTTGCTCCTTGTACCAAGGTAGAGAATTTCCATGGAAAGCTTGAGGAATTCAGAAGAACCGGACAAAACACCCAGTACCTATTCAAATTCAATTTCAGACATCCCAATTTCAGTGCGCTGGTTTCAATTCTCATGACATATTACAGAAATGGATACACCGTCCTCTCAATCAAAAAAATAAGAGATATTGAAACTTAATATGTTCGTGTTCTACCACCGTCAACTATGATATTTGTTCCGGAGATATAACTCGATGCGGATGATGCGAGAAAGAGTGCAGCATTGGCTATCTCAACTGGCTCGCCTATTCTTCCAAGAGGGACCGAACTCGCCATATTGTCTTCCACTTCAGCTGGGGTCATCCCAGTCTTCTGTGCCCTGTTATTGATGATCTGATCCATCCTGGGAGTACGAATTGGGCCAGGTAGAATGTTATTGACAGTAATATTGAATTTCCCAATCTCGGAGGCAAGTGTCTTTGCCCAGTTCCCAACTGCTCCTCGTGTGGTATTGGAAACACCGAGGTTATCTATGGGTTGTCTGACGCTAGTAGATATGACGTTGATGATCCTTCCGGCTCCAAGCTCCTTCATACCCGGAACCACAGCTCTGGTGAGAATTTGATTGCAGACAAGATGCATCTTGTAGGCTTCCATGAATTCATCAATATCTGCCTCCAGGATTGGTCCAGGTGCAGGACCTCCAGTATTATTCACCAGGATATCAACCTTGATAGATTGCAATAAGTCTACCACTGACTGTTCCCACAGTTCAGGGTGTTTGAAATCAGTTACAAGATACTGATGACCTGTACCAGGAAGCATTGAGAGTGTGTTTTTCAATTTTTCCTCATTTCTAGCAAGTAGGATGACCTTTGCACCCGCTTCGGCATATCGGAGGGCAATTGCCTCACCTATACCGGAGGTTGAACCTCCAATCATTGCTACTTTGCCCTCTAGGGAGAGAAGCGTATCTATACTCACAACTCCACCATCTCAGACTTGATATTCAATTTATGGGTAACTCACTACAATATCTAACATTGAATCGCTGCCTTTGAAATTGTCAATTGTCAATGCTTCTTCCTCAGAGTTTAAGA
>JAEOUB010000618.1 GCA_016839545.1 Candidatus Kariarchaeota archaeon
AACTTGTATCTCCTTGGAGCTGGTATCATGGCACTGCCCTTCCTGACTCTGCTATTTAATCGAAAGGAAACCAAGGGAATGACTCTCGAGGAGATCGAGGGATAATCAGACTACAATCAATTACCTAGGCAACCATCGACCTTATTGCAATTTATCCCTACATTATTTCTATGGATCGAGATCACTATAGTCGGCGGATGATAGATTTTGCGCGTGTAGCAAGAAATGATGGAGACCAACTTTACTCAGTCCTCCCTGAACTGATTGCAGACAACCGTGAATTGATGGAGCTGGGATATCTTGTCCCCATTGCACAACCCACGGCAAATATCGTCATGGGAGCCATCCATTACCTGTTGCTGAAGGGAGTTGACAGTCCAGTTCAAGAGTACTATGGGACATTGACCGATACACCCCGACCACCAGATGACGAACTGAGATCTCATTTGCTCGAATTCTGCAGAGAAAACCGTGAAGATCTTGAGGACCTATGCAAGACCAAAAGGGTACAAACCAACGAGGTCCGCCGCTCAATATTCCTGCTTCCAAGCCTGACCTACCTCCATGAGAGGATAGGACCATTCCAACTTATCGAGCTGGGCACCAGTGCCGGTCTCCTGTTAAATTTTGATCAGTACAGCTATGATTACTCCCATCGTGATACCATACTGGGCAGTGGTCCATTGGTACTCCAATCCGAGGTGAGAGGTACCCCCCCTCCACTACCGGGCAGCTGGCCTCAGGTGATACGAAGAGTGGGAGTGGACATCAATCCGTTGTACTGCCATTCTGACGATGACAAGCTGTGGCTGTTGGCACTTGTCTGGCCTGGAAACCTTCCACGGTTCAACCGTCTCAGAGAGGCACTGGAGATCTGTACGTCCTCGCAGTTGGAGCTGGTGAAGGATGATGGCTTCACCAATATCACCGGGTTACTCGAACAGTACAGCTATGACGTCCCCACCGTCCTGTACCATTCATTTGCAATCAATCAAATCCACAGAGAAGCTAGAGATAAATTCTACAATGATCTCAGGACTTATGCCACCACCTCCGGCAAGACCATCTACGAGATCAGAAATGGGTGGCATCCCGATGACAGCATCGATATCGAACTCAGGGTCCACTCACCACAGAGCTCAGAAACTACCAAACTAGCAGATGTCCACCATCACGGCGAATGGATATCTTGGGTCGCCCCGTAAAGGATCGTTATCTATACTTTTTTTAATCAATCTGAGTCTCCTGAAATACCGGTTTGCAGTCTCTGACTGCACCAAACGAGGATTGTACTATGAATTCGGAAGAACAAGACCCCAGCAAAGAACCTGAATTGGATACACAGACCTCGAACGAGGAAGCTCAGCCTGACCAGAACCAATCTCAGGATACTCAAGACCGAGTATCAGAAGAATCCGAGGTACCAGAGGAACCCGAGGAACCTGTTGAGATGGTCGAGGTTGCCAAGAACAGACTTGAGGAACTCGAACTGGCAGAAGCCAAGTTTATTGAGGATCTCAAACGGGAACGGGCTGAGGGTATCAATTACAGGAAGAGATTGCAGAAACAACGAGATGAATTCGCAGAGATTGCATCAGCTCAGATTCTGTCGAAGGTACTGGTCGCATTTGATGACCTCAATCGTGTGATCGACAACGCCAATGGCGAGATCCCTGAAGGTCACATGGAAGGTATATCCCTAGTCAAGCAACGCCTGCAGGGTATCTTTGAGCAGGAGGGAGTATCACTCATCAAGGTGGAGGAAGGCAAGACCCGTTACAACCCGTCTGAGATGGAGGCAGTTGTATCACAGCCTATTGAGGGAGTTGAGCCCAACACTGTCATGGGACTTATTGCCCAGGGATTCAAGAAAGGTGACAGAGTACTCCGACCAGCCAAGGTCATGATCTCCAAGGCAGTGGCACAACCTGTGAAGGAAGAAACCAAATCTGAGACATCAGAGAATCCTAATAGTTCTGAAGATAATTCTGAGAACTGATTACAAGTAGACTCGCCTTAGTCAAATTATCTTTATCAAAACCTACAGGATAGATCATGATTAACTACTGCTCAGAGCTAATGTTCGTGAGTGGACTGGCCAAACCGGAAGATATGACCATTGTTCTCTTTGATATTGAACTCCCTCATG
>JAEOUB010000619.1 GCA_016839545.1 Candidatus Kariarchaeota archaeon
AGATGTAGAACTCCTCAAAAAAGTAGGAGTTATCACAATTTCAGATGCAATACTTGTCACATACGAAGATCTTGGTGAGGTTTCACATGATCTAGATGTTGTTCTGACAGCCGTCACCAAATCTGTGATGGATATGCAATCTTTCATTGCCATGGGCAAATTACCCGCACAAAGTGCAATGTCATCGGGTGAGGATGAGGATAGCCTTCTCAATGTGTGGTTAAACGAGCCTGAAAAGCTGGATACGAGAACCATGAACAATGTGAGATCAATTCTGTCATTACCTATCAGGTTGACAAGTTTTGCAAAACAATTTCCTACTATTTCAGAAGATAAATTGGATTTGAGCCTCTCTGAAGCCATATTGCTCTATGTACCAGATGAGGAAGATGAACTCCACCAGATCCAAAGTGCCTTGGAAACTCCTGGTATCCTAATCAACCTCTTACAAGAAGGATCCACACCACTCACTCTTCTTGAATTGAGTGCAGTAGAATTCAGAGCTTTATTGAACAATGGTATCAACACTGTCGAAAGGATCATGATGAATGATCCCAAAACTCTGTCTGCAATTAGTGGAACAACTCAGAAGTATTGGAGGGAAATCAAAGAATTATTCGATCCTGAGATGTTTAAAGCCCGTCTCGGTGACATTGGTCTACCCGCATCCATTATTGATCTGAGTAAGGAAGAACTTGCTGTACTCGAGGAGTTTAACATAGAATATCTTGATCAGGTAACAATCTATGATGAGCCAGAGGGTATTATTGAATCACTACAGAAATTTCTGTACGGCTCACTTTCCTATCTATCAGGAACCCCTGGAGAGAAGGAAATGGCGATGAATTCAGGTGCTATATCCATTCTTGAGGCCAGTATCAGTCTGAAAAGACAGGGTGCAGATGCATCAGTAATCTATGATATGGTAAGTCTGGGGTGGCAAGCATTCAATAAGTACACATTACCATCGCCGTCGAAATCTAAGAAGAATGACGTTCAGACACTGCAGGAGCTCTGTCTACAGTATCAGATCAATCCCGATATGTTGACAAAGAATCAGGTTGCATCTGCAGAACTTTTTATGAAGTCTCCACTTCTTCTTCCACTTCCTCGGACAGATCTTGAAGATATTGTTATCGAAAAACGTTGTACTTCTATTCTCGATGCTTTGACCAACCCCCTGGTTGGTGGTCCCATCAATACTTTGAGAGAAACACTCATAGAAGGTGGTTCTATTGATATTCTTGAAGATGCAGAGCTTCAACCAACGGTCATTGAGAAAATATCTAAGACAATTTGGAACCGTGTCAAAGAGACTTCGTTGAGCTTACAGGATATTGTCTCAAGTCCGAGAACCATTGAATCCATATCAGGCATTAAACAAAGATATCTTGGGGAGGCTAGAGATGTATTGAGAGTGCCGCTCTCACAGTTGATAATATCTGACCAAGCTATTCAGGACCATCTCTCTTCCTCGATGTATAACAGGTTAATCGACCTAGTATTTGACCTCCCTGCCCTAAAATTATCTGGTGATTCAACATTTACCACGCTGGTTTCGTTCTTAACAGAGGGTAACTTTTCTGTGGCCAATGACTATGATCTGGACGAAGAACTTCAATTAGCCATTCAGACTGTATTTGGGATGTCTATCTCGGGTTTCCATGATTTCTGGGCCATGACATTGGAGGAGTCTGACCTCTTGAGTAAAATTGAAACGCCTCCTGCCGTCAAGGTTAAAGATCTTGTAAATGTAGCCTCTTCTCCGATTTATAATTTGAAGGGAGTTACTCCATCCGAAATTTGGGAGATGTATCTTTTGGAGATATACACGATATCAGATCTAATTATATCTAACAAAATTGAATTGAGTTCATCCACTGTCTTCACTAAAAAACGGGTCAGTGAGTTGAAGGATATTGCAATGAAATCCCTGAGAGTGACTTCAGGAGAGCCTTCAATTACTATTATGGATCTATGTGATGCATTTGGTCACACGACAAAACGAGATATTGGATTGGATATATCATTATTGAAACACAAATCGCCACATCCATTGATTGCAAAAGAGCTGAAGAATGTACCTAAAAAGCTACGAGACCTCCTTACAGTCCCTGTCTTGCACACAAGGTTCGGACAGTCACTTAAGACAGAAGAAATGGATCTCCTATGTAAAATTGGCATATATTCGGTTCTTGACTGGTTAGTCTATCCAGAAAAACTGACAACTTTACCAAAGAAATTCAAAATGCAGCGAGCTCGATTAGAAGGGATCCAAGATAAGTTAGATGAGCTCTCAGTATTGACTGTGAGTGATTTGCAACTTCCCTCAATTGTAAAAGAAAAATATCAAGGTTCAACTTCCATTCTGCAAGTAATCTTCGAGGCTCTCCATAGAAATGAGCGCACAGTACTCAAATCTCTAACCATTCCATTATCCTATTCAGATCTTGATGAGCAATTTCTCCAAGACTTGTCAAATGCACGAATAAACTCCGCGTTCGAATTACTGCACTTTGCCCCTGAAATTCTAGGTTTGAAATTGGCAATGCCTGAACCTAAAATCAGGAAATTGCTGCTGAATGTTGATTTTGGATCTATGGTCCAGGATCTGGAGAATGCTCCTCTTCAGATTAAAGATACAGAAAGTCTCTCTAAGGGTGGAATTGACATTCTGATAAATGCCGAGATATTCACTGCACTTGACCTCTATGCTCCCCTTCCTGACGGTTTAAACAGAATTGACCAAGGTTACCTCGAGGGATTGTTACACATCTTGAATGCAGATATTTCTTATCTCACCCCGTTAGGTATATTTGGATCTGACTTCACGAGTTTAAGCAAACGGTATAGTAATGTCAGGGATTTGATCACAGATTATCAGGGTCTCTCAAAAGAACAAAAGGTCGAGATTTCTGCACTGACAATTCCTGGGCTTGTAAAACTTCAGCAATCCCATAGGCAATTTCACGATATTGAAGGGTTGATAATTCGAGATGAAAAGCTCTTACTGTCAGGTGGAATATTGACATTCTACCAATTAGCATCCAGTACAACTGAGGTACTAGTCACTATAGGATTGAAGGAGGACAAAGCGGTTGAGATTATTCAATTACTGAACTCACACTGGCGGAATATCATTGATATGCCTAAAGAGGTAGAGAAAATAGCAAGAAAGCAGAAGATGCAGACCGTTGCAGATGTAATGCAGTCTCTTGATATTTTGCAGATCCCTATGTCTACTCCAATAAAAATCAATCAAGAGAGAAAACTCTCAGACCTTCTTGGCGAACTACCTGAGTCAATTGCAGCGCTAGAAATTGAGTCGGTTTCAGAATTGATGCAGGATAAAAAAGCCATAGGATTACTAAATGCACAAGATAAAGACGCACTTCAAATTTTCAGCCTTCTTAATCGATCAGTGAGATCGATTCCATCTATTAACCAAAAATGGCTTCCTAAATTAGAAGAAAATGGAGTACTACGAATTTGGCAATACATCACTGAGGATCCTGTAACGTTAGCAGATTACTGTGGGACATCCGTGAAGGCACAAGAAGATTACAAAGAAAAGCTCTCACTTAACAAAATCGCTGGATCAGAAGTCAAGTTTCCTACACAATTCAAGAAAGATATTGATCTCTTCTCAAAATATGGTGTATACACCCTCCAGGAACTTGTCAGCGAAGGGTTTATGGCCGGTTATGTTGAAAGTAATGAAGAATTCTCGACAAAGCTAAGCAGCTACAAAGCAGGACTTATTGTACCTATTCATCATACTATACATTTTTGGACCTTGGATCCCACATCTCGGGAAGACCTTG
>JAEOUB010000620.1 GCA_016839545.1 Candidatus Kariarchaeota archaeon
GAGAATTTTGGAGATCGTCCGTTTCAGAAATCACAGGTTTCTACCGTGGTACTATCCCAGATTTCAGTGATTGCTGCTGAGTTAAAACGAGTATCCTCTCTCTCCATAGGTCTCAACCTTCTCCGCAATGCATCTGTGCAGGCAATGGAAGTTGCATCTGGCTTGTCACTGGACTTTATCAGGTCCAATATCTGGGAATCGGCTTATATAACTGATCAGGGCCTTATTGAGGGCGTAGCTCATGATGTGATCGCCGCAAAACACACCCTTCGCAGTTCTGTGGATGTCTATGCTGATATTTTTGTAAAACATGCAACTCCCCTGGCAGATTTTTCTGTATTTGAGGCTGCAGAGCAGGCACTGGGCCGAGGAGGTGCGGATCGGGTCATCATTTCCGGTAGGGGAACCGGGTCAGAGATTGATTTCTCACAGCTTGAGACATTGAACAGTCACGATATTCTGCCTGTCATTGGCAGTGGTGCTCGTCAGGAAACCCTGTCATCGTATGCTGGAAAAGTCTCTGGCATAATTGTTGGATCTGCCATCAAGGTCGGAGGAGTTACCTCTGAGATTGATCCTGCCAAAGCTGCAAATTTTGTTGAGGCATGGAAAGAGCTGGTGTAGTCCATTTTCAGCTGACCAGACTATAGTACAGTCCCATTCTTCCCGAAAACCAATCTCCCACAAGATTCTATTAGATTGGGAATATTCTTTTATTCCAATCCTCTAGTTTGGTTTTAGTGCGTTTGTCATTTAATATCAGGAATCAGCTAGGTGTAACCCTACTATTGATCCTGATAGGTCTTACATTCCAGTTCTATGTTTCTTCCATATCAACTGCAAACTTGGAGTATATAGACCAGCAAAAACAGGAATACCTGGAGACTGATGCAAAGGTAGCAAACGCATTCACAGATCTGATCACACGGACAAATGATCTGGTTGAGATTCAACTGCAAGACTATCTCTCCGGTCTTCTCCAAAATACAGAACCGCCGCAACTAGAGGTTCTAGGGACATTTCAAGACGATTTCAATGACCTTCTGAATCTACTGCGACGTAGAAACAACACTGGATATTTCATCAATGAGTCGTTAATTCGTCAAATTCCAGTGGTGTATGAGGCGAACAGTTCCCGATTGCAGGAGATTGACCTTCTGATAAAAGGGGGAGTTGAGGGAACATTTGGCGGTGTGAGTCAAATCCAGCTCTCTGTGAACAATGTAATTTTCATAGCACAGACCGAGACAAATAATCTCAAGAATAGATATATTGAGGCTTCAAGTGATTATTTCGAGATATTCGATGCCTACTATGATAGCATCAGTCAGGTCTCAGAACTGATTGATGATCTTGGAGACTTGATACTTGCGGATACTGATCTTCCATTGATCCAGGCCGCCTTTGCAATCGTGGAGGAGATGGAGGAAGTGGTATCTGATCTCAATGATGTCCTTGCTGCAGTCTCTCGCTACATGCAAACTGTCGATGCAGGTATCGAGGATTATGATGATATTGCCCTTGAGGTGGCAGCCAACATGACTGATATTCAAAATGTCATGTACAGCCACTTCAACGATATGGAAGCACTGGCTCTGGATGCCAGCCAGATCGATGCCCTCAATGATACAGCCCTGCTATTCAATGCAACATTCCCAGTTGATTCCAATCCATTTGCAGATGCAGTTGATGACTATGCAGATATTCGCAATGAGGTGGCCAACTATGCCACCTCACAGTTCGTGCTTTCTCTTGAGAATACACAGCAAACTCTCATTGAGGCTAAGAATCAGTATGATATTGAGCATGCCGCCTTCATTGGCCAGTTCAACGCATTGGAATCTGAACTGATTGGCTCCTCACAGCTACTGACACTCTTTACCACCCTGTTTATCGGAGTGATAGTCCTTATTCTTGCAATACCCACTATTTTACGGATCAACAACTCCACCCGGCGATTGAACAGAAACATGTCACGGGTGGCAGAGGGAGACCTGTCATTTGACCTGAAGGAGATCAATTCTAACGATGAATTCGACCTGATTGAGGGTAATTTCAATAATCTTGTGGGTAATCTGCGGAATGTGATGGGTGTGGTCCAGCAGTCAAGTACACAACTTGCAGGTATCTCAGAGGAACTGGCTGCCGGAACTGAGGAAGCCTCTGCATCTCTGAACACCGTGTCCCAGTCTGTATCAAGTATCACCAAGGGAGCAATCCAGCAGAATCTGCTGCTGGAGAGATTGCAATCGAAGATGAATGAGCTGCGTCTGGAGATACAGAAGATATCTCTGCAGATTGAGGATGCCTCAGGACAGGTTCATAATCTGTCACAGCGTACCAATATCCTGGGTCTCAATGCCTCGATCTCAGCTGCCAAAGCGGGTAAATTTGCCCGGGGCTTTGGTATTGTATCCGAGGAGATCCGTGAGCTTGCCAACAGCTCCAAGGAGTCCAGTGCACTGATCTCTGACCTGGTGGATGAGATTGTCATACGACTGCGACAGCTGTCAGGTGAGATGATCACCAATATCAACCAGGTCAAACAGGTGGCAGAAACCACTGCAGAGGGCAGTGAGCAGACCAACAGCACGACTGAGGAACAGGTTATCATGCTGAGCGAGATCAATGAGACCTCCAATGACCTTGCCAACCTGGCAAATAATCTTGATCAGGTCCTCTCACGATTTATCCTTGAGAAATAGCACTGTACCAAACCAACCTTGGTAGGTTTAACTAGTCCTTCAGGGCAGGCACCCTATGTCTGAAGTGGGTATTGTCCTCTCTGCAGATTATTTTCCCATCAACCAGCTTATTGAGCTGGCACCCATGGTAGATCAACTGGGCTATCATCAAATATCGATTCCAGAGATCTGGGGCCATGATGCCTTCACGCTGGCCTCGGTTCTTGCCTACCGCACGAAGAAGCCAAGAATTGCCACCGGCATTGTCAACATGTTCTCGAGAACTCCGGCTACCATGGCAATGACTGCCGCATCCCTGGATTCTATCAGCAATAACAGACTGGTGCTGGGACTGGGGGTATCTGGCCCCAAAGTTGTGGAGGACTGGCATGGTATGGCCTTTGAGAAACCACTGCAGAGAACCCGGGAGTATGTCAGTGTACTGCGGGCAATCTTTGCCAAGGAGCGACTGGATCATGATACCACGCAACTGGGCCACCTCAAGGATTTCCGGATTTCTATCAGAGAGGTACGACCTGATATTCCCCTGCATATTGCATCACTTGGCCCCAAGAATGTTGAACTGACTGCAGAGATAGCCGATGGCTGGATCCCGGTGATTATGCCACTGCGTGATTTTGAGGCCGAGGTGGATGTCATCCACCAGCACCTGGAGAGGTTCAACCGACCTGTGGACAATTTTGCCATCACCCCCTTTGTGCCTGCTCTGGTGGGTACTGATCAGGCAACGGTGGACACGCTCAAGGGACATTTAGCCTACTACTTCGGCGGTATGGGCACTTTTTACAACAATATGCTGCGTCGTTTCGGGTTTGAGACCGAGGCTGAGCAGATCATGAGCCTGTGGCTCAAGGGAGATATTAGTGGCTCACGCAATGCAGTGACTGACGAGATCCTGGATGCCATCACCATCCATGGCACCCCTGATGAGGCACTGGACCGTTTGGCACAATTTCACAAGGCTGGTGCCACCTGCCCTCTGCTGATGGTACCCTTCAGATCCACATTGCAGCAGGCAACCTATACCTTCAACGAGCTGGCACCTGCCAGATCCCAGTAGATTATTTTAGTGATTTAACGTTTCAACCGCAGTAATTTCAGCATCTCCGCACCCACCCGAGACAGACTGAGCTCGAGAATACTCTCTGATTCTGACAGTCGTGAGGTGAAGATGATAATCAGGGCAATCCACAGTACCTGTGCCCCAGCACTCACCAGTGCCACCAGCCCCAGTGAGCCCACTACCATGCTGATATAGAAGGCCAGCAGGATCCCGATCA
>JAEOUB010000621.1 GCA_016839545.1 Candidatus Kariarchaeota archaeon
ATCCCATCGGTGAGATCTGTGGAACCTGTGGCTCTGACTCTGTACTCAGAGAAGAGATCGAACACAAGATCTGCCCCATCTGTCGAAGTACCAATATTGAGGATCCTGAAGTACTGGTGGCGAATATCGCCTCTGATTTCTTTACCACTATACAGAGAGTGTATGAGGTAAATGCCGAGTTCACTGATCTGTACCGTTCTTTCGACTTCATGGTTGCCCTGGTAAGGTTTTGCAGATTTGCAGGTCTCATGGGATTACCCCAGATGGAAATGCAACTTGATAAGGTCTCCACAGCACTCAAGAAGATCAATAATCAGGCGATAGAGAGTCTTAACTCTATCCGACGTGAGGGGCTGTACGATGTCAGATCACACAAATACTTCAAGGATGTCAAGCTTGAGCATTATCGAAGCTTGGACGGGGTGCTCCGCAACACAGATGAGAAAGTGATACGTCACCTCGATCAGATCAGATTCTGGGTCAGTGAGGTCAAACATCGCATTGAGTTGCTCAAACCTACTGCTCTCTTTTTACGACAGCACTATGAGATGTTTGAAGAGATATCACCTCATCTTCCCGAAGGTGTCAATGATGTTGTTGCCATTATTCCTCCTCTGTCAATGAGTATAAGGACCAAGAAAAGAAAGGAGCAAGATGATTGCTACATCATTTTCACTGCAGAATTTGCTGTATTTCTCCCACGACGGGCAGTGACCCATCCTGACAAAGCTGTGAATGGTATCAAGGTCTCCTATGCCAATTTCTTTCGCAGGGAGCGAAAAGTCTCCATGGTCAAAGGAGTTCAACTGGAAATCAAACTTCTTGATGGCTCCATTATCATGAATGCTCCACCCCAGGTTCTCGATACGGTTGAGAATTATTTCGGTCTTGTAGATGCAGATGAACCCTACATGGTCGGTTCTCCCAAGAAAATCGTATCGATCGAGGCAATGGCATCAGACAAGAATGAGTATAAACGAGCTGCAACCAAGCTAGTCACTATTTTCAATGAATGGCTCTTCGAGGAGCGTGTGCAGACGCCTCAAGCTGCTCCCAAGGTGGAGATGCCATCTATTACAGATCTGAAGAATCAGCTTGATAAATTGGAGAGGCATTACCGGGATATCAATTACCAGGCACGTCACCGAGAAATTCCAATGGATCGTTTCCAGAATGAGACCTCGATGATCAAGGACAGGTATGCCAGTATCAAAGATACATTGGCTAAACTCTCAGGACACTTTGGTGGTCTAGATCATGACAATCTAGACGATGAGTTTAGACTCTGATAGAAACCTATTCCTAGTTCTCAGTATTTCGTTGAGTATGAGCCTGGAAAGCTTTCTATCAGGTGAGTCAGTACAACAAGAAATCATAGATCTTCATCAATTCTTTGAGGATTGGTTTACAGGAGAAGTAAAGGAGGACATCACTCGTTTTGATTCTGTGATGGCTCCTGATTTCGAACTCATCTCTCCTTCTGGTCAACAAATCAATCGTCAATCAATCGTGGATATGATCGCTCAGGGGTACAACTCCCAGACAGATCGCAAGATCTGGGTTGAGGATATTACCTGTCGGGTGCAAGGTGACCTTGTAATTGCTACCTATTATGAGTTACAGAGTTATGAGGGAGAACACACAAAAAGAATATCGACAGCTATCTTCTCCTATGATCCAGAGCTGCCCTGTTCCTCTCTATGGCATCATGTTCATGAAACTTGGACCTGAATTCTGTAACCCTACAGTTTTTATTTCAGATTAGCAATCCATATCTTGTGAGTGAGGACTCCACTCCTTCCAAGGATGATATCATGATTGACGCTGCCAAGAAGAGTGGCAAAGAAATCCTGTCAGGTCTAGGAAAGGCGAGCATGGTGTTTACAAAAAGAATGGCCGAGGGTGCATTCAATGCTCAGATGGCACAAGCACAGCAAGAAGAGACTTCTCAGAAAATTAAAGTTGCAGGCTCTGAACTGGGTAAAGCACTTCTCAAAGGTGCAGTTGAGGGTGGCAGTATCGGAATGAGCAGTATCCTAGAAGGTGTAAATCAGTTCAGCAAAGAGATGGCAAAATATTCACCTCCTGAAGAAGATCCTGAATATCTCGACGGTGACATAGAAGAATAGATCAATGGACTGCTTCCACTTCGAGATATGGGAAATGTTTGAGAATTAATCTGTCAAAAGCTTCTCTCTCCAATGGTTCCTGAGATAATTTTGCGAATTGTTCCTCGGGGATGAGACTTTCATATTCCATGCGAAGATCACGGAGTGAGTCAATCATAACCTCTGTCACAGCTTCTGCAACCAGTGAGATATGGATTTCTCCAAGATTGAATATTACCACTCGATCTGTGGATTGGATTGCCTCTAACTCTCGTTGAGAACCTGTAGCTGATTTGAGGAAACTGGTTATCGCAGCTGATAATGAAGACATGAGAAAGGCCCTATCCTCGTAATTATCCTGTGTTTCAATGCCTCGTGTTGATACCAGCACGGAATGAAAGTTAATCCCGGTTTTGGAGTAGACCAGAATTTCAAATGTTTGTACAGGAATCCTCATCGCCAGCTCTGGTTTGAAAATGTAGAATATCACAAATGTGAACAATCCGATGATTGCAAATATGTCAGAAACTCCCTGGATTGAGTCGATATTATCCCCTCCCAAATAGGGTGTGGCATACAACTGTATAACAAATGAAATTGCTACCAGAAGAGTGCCCAGGGTCTGGACAAAAGCTGATACTTCCTTGGTGATTTTTTGAAGCATGATGAAATAATAGACACCAAAACTGAATACTGCAAATCCAAATCCAGACCTGTACGTATCACCGAGAAATCTCACCCAGTCAACATATTGGTCAGGAGTGACAACTGAAATCAAGATGAAACCGATTGAACCACCGACTAGGAAAGTCATCACAGACAGCCTTGGAGTCCAGGGCCTTGCATTCAGTCCGCTCTCGAAAAACAGGTAGAGGAAGTAATACTGGAGTGCAAAACATATTCTGGCAATACCAATCAGAGTAGATTCACGTGTATTCCACCCGTTAATCACGGCAAGGTCAATCATCACAAAGAGCAATGTTGCCAGAATGCCAAATACAATAGCCAGCTCCAATTTTACCCGTGTGCGGCTCTGATTTCCAATTCTACTGAAAAATATTACAAGTAGAACTAGCTGAAATGCAGTAAACGATACGTAAAACAGAAGTGGCACGAGAAAATCCGGTCAAAATCTGTATTTAAAGATACGTAGTTCTGAAAGTCCTGTATCCCTTGCCTCTTCCAATACTGATTTCAATTATTGAAATTGTCAATTTTTTCCTGTACAGCATCCAGATACACATTTGAGATCTCAAAAGGATCTGCTTCCGATGTCAGATGGATGATGCGGTGATCCCTTGAGGAGGGTAGGAGGTTGACCCATCCCTTGTCAAAAACAATTTTGACTCCGGCCAGGGTATCAATTGCGTACTTGAAACCTAGTTCGGGATCATACTCTGTGAAATGTTCCATGTATGCAAAGAGCTCATTGTCAATATTCTTTGATACCATGATCTCTCTATGATTATTTGGTAATTGCGGGAGATGGTCAAGATAACGTGAAAGTGGTTGATCCATGGTTGCCAGCATCTCGAGTACTTTCAGTGTTGTATACATACCATCTGCGTCTACTGTGAAGCTAGGTGCCCAGAACGACCCATCGTCAGACGCTCCAAACATTCCCTGATTGGCTCGTATGGCCTGTGCTATTGCACCCGGCTCATTCTTTACTCGAAGGACCTTTTGTTTTCCACCACCAAGAGTCTGTGAAACATTCTCAATATTTCGGCTGAGGCTTTCAGAGATGACAATGGTACCACTAGAATTTCGTACCTGATGTGCGGCCAATCCGACTGCCATCCTGTCAGAACTCTTCAGTATTCCATTCTCGTCCGTAAATACAACACGAGATCCCTCAACATCAAGCGCAATTCCAAGATCAGCCTCATTTGCGCGAACGGTTTGTGCCAGAGACACCATGGAATTTGCATTGGGAAGATTTTTGGGAATGATCTTGGGGATGAAGGAATTTATCGCAATTACCTCCACATTCAGATCAGTCAACAGGGGTGGAAGAATGGAACTTGCAGGTCCAAGTGCACTGTCGATTACTACCTTGAAATTCTGTTTCGCAATTGCCTTTCTGTCGATAAGATTCTTTATTCCATCGATATACACGTCTGCTGCACCGGTCGCATCCTGTATATTGACCATTTCCCTGGGGGGTACTCTCCGTATTGCTCCAGATTTGAGAATATCATGGATCTCAGAAAGCTTCTCCATGGTGAGTTCAGCACCGTTTTCGTCAAATAGCCTGATACTTGTTTTATCCTCTTCATAGTGACCCGAGGTAAACATCACTCCAGCATCTGCACCGAATCTTCTGATGTAGAACTGCAGAAGAGGAGTTGGGGCTGCGTGGAAATCAAGTGCAGAAACTCCTGAGGACATCAATCCCCCGGTAAACGCACGTTTCATCATTCTTGAGTCTGATCTGAAATCTCTAGCAATGGCTATAGTTGCCTTGTTTTTCAGCCAGGTTCCCACAGACGCACCAAGGGTGGCAGCAAACTCTGGCAGGATCTGTTCATAAGTCCCTACAATTCTGTTTTCTCTGATTATTCGATCAAATGTGTCTTGCACCATGTTTTACACCCTCTAGTACCGATATTGGTTGTCGGTCAGCTCAAGCTTCAGGTTGCTTGGGAATACCATTTTCGACTGTCTTTCCTGCGTCATCAATTTGACATTTCGTGACAGGATAGTTCTGTAAATATCTGCTCCGTCGCTTATGACACAGGTATCATGGATAACAGACTCTTGGATTTTCGTGTCTGTTCCAATCGTTACCCCTCTTCCAATAGTGACATTGGGTCCAATACTGCAATTATTTCCAATCGTGCAATTATTTCCGATCAGTACTGGGGGGATGATCTTTGTACCCTCACCGAGTTCAACGTTTTCACCGATGAATTCAAACTCATTTATTTCCTTCTCAAAAGGAATGTAGGGGTAGGACCACTTCTTAATCACGTCATTGTTGGCCCAAATGTACTTCTTGTGTGTACCTGCATCTACCCAGTATGGGTCAGAAAGGTAGCCTCGTACATCATAATCGTGGTCCAACAGAAATGGGAACACATGACTCCCCCAGTCCATCAGGTCACCGTAGTTCTCAAGGATTGAGACCATCTGGTGATCTATAACATAGATTC
>JAEOUB010000622.1 GCA_016839545.1 Candidatus Kariarchaeota archaeon
AACGTCACCACGTACATCAACAATAAAATCCACGCAAAAATCTGGTTAATTGATACCGATTTTGCCATAATTCATTCCATGAATGGTACCCCGAGATCCGAAGCATCGAATTTTGAGGCAGGTATTGTTTCGATTGATAAAGATGTGATTCTGGAAACTGCAGCATATCTTGATTTTGTAAGAAATCAATCAGAGCGGCTCTAACTAGTTTCTGCGATGCTTAAGTCTCTGAGTTGAGTTGCAAAATGCTGAAAAGCAGTTCGGACATTTTCACCGGTTTTCGCTGATGTCTCGAAGTAGACCACTGGATCTGTAAGTTTACTTCTCAATATTTCCGCATAGTTCTCTGCTTCTTCTCTTGAGACCACTCTTTGGTCATCAAGGTCGATTTTATTGCCTATCAAGATAATGGGAACTTCTCCAACTCCAGTATTGGTAAAGCATTCATCTATCCAACGTGGAATATTCATGAAACTATCTCGACTTGTTACATCAAATACACACAGAGCACCTCTTGTACCGGAGTAAAATCTTGATCTGATAGATTTGAAATTCATTTGTCCTGCAAGATCCCAGACTTGAAACTCTACCTCATCATCATTTTCTAGGAAAACTTTCTGAGCTGAGAAATCCGCACCTATTGTCGATAGGTGATTGGCAATGAATGCCTGACCCATAAACCTCCGTCGTAAAGACGTTTTTCCGACGGCACCATCACCAACCAAAGTGATTTTGAATGCGTAGCGGGTCATAAGGGAGATATATACTTGAAATATTAAAATTCGACGTATACAATTTGGATATCAACTAATCTCTATTTGTATTATTGCAATATCAACTTGTAAGCGATCTGAAAATCTCTTGGCTCAGTACTTGGGTCTTTCCCCTTTAAGGTAGACACAAAAACTTCATCTTTCTGAATAACAGAATCCAAAATCTCACTAGCCTGGGGCTCAAGACCTTGTTGAAGATAGACCCAAGCGGTCATCACTCGAGCAATTGCGAATTTTTCATCTATTTCCAAAGCCATTTTCAAATTTGCCAATGATTCTGAATACTGGCCTAATTCCGCTTGACAAAAACCAAGGTTATACCAGGATTTAGCAAATGAGGCATCAAGTTCTACAGCTTTAGTAAAACAGTAGCTTGCCGTTTCGTAACTTAATTCCCGAATAAGGCAAAGACCGCGTCCATACCAAGCATATGCGTTTACAGGATCAATTTTTGTAATTTTCTTGAAAAAGTATTCTGCATCATTGAACTGTCCATTTTTTACCCGCCGTTTTGCTTCCTTCATCAAGTTAGCAATTTCGGCTTCGGACACAACATATCCTCTCATGTCATTGTTAAAAAAGATTTGCAGATGATATTGCATTCAACTAATGAATAAAACTAGGGAAACGCTCTATTTCTTGGAATCATTGAGGAATTAGCTTTCTTGTAGATGCCGTGATCTAAACTTTTGGTTTCTCTTGCTTGGTATCTTAGAGAGAATTAATAATAGAGATCGTGAAAATAGTATTGAAAATGGCTGAAGCTACTTCTAAACCATCCACACATTCGAGTTCTAATAATGGTTTAAATATCGGGATTTTGATCAAACAGGTACCCGTGCCCAAAGAAATGAGGACAGGTGCAGATGGTCTAATGGATCGTAGTGGGAAATCACAAATGAACCCCCACTGTTCACATGCCCTTGAGGAAGCACTAGCATTGAGAGAAAAGACAGGAGGGACAATTACTGTATTCTCCATGGGACCTCCTAATTTCACACAATCTTTAGATGAGGCAATGAGAAAAGGAGCTGATAGAGCTTTCCTGTTATCTGACAGAAAACTTGCGGGCTCTGATACATGGGCAACTGCCGAAGCTCTTTCAACCCTTATCAATTGGGTCTCTGATCAAGATGAAGGTCGAAGTTTAGATGTTCTGTTTGCCGGTCTACAAACGATAGACGGAGATACAGCTCACGTGGGTCCTCAGGTCGCAGGACGCCTTGGTTTCAACCAAGTAACATACGTAGAGGAAATTACACCAACCGATAATGGTATGCTTGAAGTAAGGAGAATACTGGAAGGTGGTTTCCAAAGACTGAAAGTACCAACACCTGTGATGTTCTCTGTATCTCACACGGCAAATACCCCAAGAGGACCCTCCCTCTCCTATTCCATAAAATCGCTGGAAAAAGAGACCACTATTGTAGACATTGAGAAAATTGGACTTCCTGAGGACAAAGCTGGATTGCCAGGATCCCCCACTGTAGTTGCAAGGGTCAAGAATGTCTCCACCGTTAGAGGAGAGACAAAATTCTACTCTGAGGGTACTGCTGAGGATAAGATCGGTACCCTTCTGTCTGACCTTGAAAGTGTAATGGGTAAATCTGACGGAGAAACCCCCGAAGATAGTGAGGAATTATCAGAAGAAGAAAAGGAAGCTATAGCCAAACAGGAGAAAAGAATTGAAAGAGATAGTGACCTGCCTTACGTTGATCTTCGGGATGGAGCCCGTGGGATCGGAGTTTGGGCACAGACTGAAGGGGAAAAACTCTCAGATGCAGCCCTTGAACTCTTAGGAGAAGCCCAACGAGTGAAGCACAAATTAGATGAAGACTCCAGATCAATTACAGCAGTTATTATTGGTCCAAATGCTTCGAAACATGCTGACAAACTCATTGCACATGGAGCTGACAAAGTTATGGTCATCGAGGAAGAGAAGCTTCACGACTACATGACTCTACCTTACACAAAGGCCATTTGCCAGGCCGTAAAAGAAATAAAACCGGAAATTTTCCTCTTCTCTGCATCGACACTTGGGCGAGATCTCGCCCCCAGAGTTGCTGCAATACTCGATGTCGGTCTTTCTGCCGATTGTACTGAATTTGATGTAGGCTATTATTCCTCCCGTAAGAAGGGTCATAGGTTTGGTAAGGCATTCCAAATGCGACGGCCCTCATTTGGTGAGTCCAAGCTTGCTACAATTATTGGACCATGGACATATCCTCAGATGGCTACAGCAAGACCTGGAACATTCAGAGCATTACCTGCCGATGATAGCCGAGAGGGTGAAATTGTAACATTCACTCCCTCATTTGATGAATCAGACTGGTCAATAGAATTGCTTGAATCAGTTAGAAACCCTGAAACCATAGAGCTTGACAAAGCAGATATTGTTGTTTCTGGAGGCATGGGTGTTGGTAGCAAAGGATTTGATCAGTTAAGAGAGCTTGTTGATGCAATGAAAGCCAATGGTCAAAATGCCGAATTAGGTGCATCGCGTGCTGCAGTTGATGCCGGCTTTATGCCATACAAACATCAAGTCGGGCAGACTGGAAAAACAGTACGTCCTGTTGTCTACGTTGCAGTCGGTATCTCAGGTGCTATTCAACATGTGCAGGGAATGAAAGATTCTAACAAGGTAATTGCCATTAACAGTGATCCAAATGCAAACATATGGAAAAATGCAGATTTCGGTATTGTTGCAAATTACCAAGAGATCCTCCCTGAACTGGTGAAAAAGGTTAAATCAGGATATAAATTCCCTATAGAGGCTTAGAACTCTAATCTTTGACCAAATAAATCAAAAAAGTACTGATTTTTCGGTATACCAATAGTCATAATTAAATTTCCCACAGTAAATCCTTCTTTGAGCTGAATTCAAGCTCAGGAAATTATGCATGTCGAAAGTAAGTGTCATTGGTGGCGCAGGATTTGTAGGACAGATTGTAGCCTTTGGTTTGACGAAGAGTGAAGTCGTAGATGAAGTTGTATTAGTTGATATTATAGAAGACAAACCACAAGGTATTGGTCTCGATATGCGAGAATCTACCCCCATCTATGGTTCAGATGTAAATATCTATGGAACTAATGACTACTCCCAAATGGCAGGTTCTGATATTGTCGTAGTAACTGCAGGTATGCCACGAAAACCTGGAATGGATCGAATGGATCTTCTGAAAGTAAATGTCAACATCTGTAATGCAGTTGTCTCTCAGATAAAACAGTATGCACCCAATGCAATAATTATCTATGTTGCAAATCCTGTGGACGTCTTGACATATGCTGCAAAAGAGATCTCTGGGTTCCCTGCCCACAAGGTATTTGGTATGGCAGGAGTACTTGACACTGCTCGGTATCGAGCATTCATTGCTATGGAGGCAAATGTGTCCACCAAGGATATTCGTGCGATGGTACTAGGAGGTCATGGAGACTCCATGGTCCCTCTTCCTCGATACACATCTATCGGAGGTCTTCCTCTCAGCCACTTCCTCTCAGAAGAAAAAATCGAAGCAATTGTAAAGAGAACACGGACTGGAGGAGGGGAGATAGTAAGTCTTCTGAAAACAGGCTCTGCATACTATGCACCAGGTATGGCAGTTGCAGAGATGGTTGAAGCTATCGTTCGTGATCAGAAACGTGTACTACCTGTAGTCGCCTATTTGGACAACAAGTATGGATTCTCTGATGTCTATGCAGGTGCTCCTGTAATCTTGGGTCGAAACGGAGTAGAGAAGGTTCTCGAAATTGATCTGACGGAAGAGGAAATGAGGGCATACTCCGAGTCAATCTCACACGTAAAAGCCGGCGTTGAGGATGTAAAAACTCTTCTCAGAGAATAGAATCGAGTAGTTTCACTCTCAAAAACGTTATTATCTTTATTCTATAAGGAGATACTAGCTTGAGTATCAAGATCGTTATCATTCATACTGATGAATCTAAAATGAGTGAAATCAAGAATATACTCAGCGCCGACAGGGAAATCGAAATAGCGGCCACCTTTCTGGATGATCAACTTGGGTTCGAGTATTGCATTCAGCATGAAATTAACATTGTGGTCCTGAATATCAGTTTGCAAAATCAGACCGCATATTCATTTGTGATGGAGGTTATGGCAAACAAGCCCATTCCATGTCTCATTTTGGATACAGGTGATGCAAAGGAAATTGATCATCCCAGAGCTCTAGATTATGGGATAGTGGATGTGCTAGGTGTAGAATATCTTGACGAACACTTGGTCAACCCTTCGTACCTGATGATTAAAATCAAGATACTCTCAAAACTTAAACTCGAACGATTCACGACTCAGATCCAGACCATTAACCAGGATCAACAAATCTTCCCTCGTGCGAATGTTAAACCAGCTGCTCCAAAAGAGACCATAATATCAAAATCAGATACTTCTCCATTAATTGGAGAGCCGTCTCGAACACGATTTGACTCGATTATAGTCATAGGGGCAAGTACCGGAGGACCTGGTCTGCTAGTAGATCTGGTTTCTCAACTACCTGTCAAACTGCCTCCAGTTGTTATTGTTCAGCATATGCCAAAGGGGTTTGTTGGACAGTTTGCCAAAAGAATGGACAGTCAATCAAAGATCACTGTAAAGAAGGCTGAAGAAGGAGATCAAATAGAACCAGGTAATGTGTATGTTGCCCCAGGAGGAACTCACCTGGAACTTGTTCAAGTAGCGAGTCAGGTAATAATCAGATTAACCCTAGGAAATAAGGTAAATTTCGTTAGACCAGCTGTCGATGTGACACTCAATTCAGCTGTCAAGATATATGGAGACCGCGTTATCTCCGTTATTTTGAGTGGAATGGGTTCAGATGGATTAGAGGGGTCAAGATCTGTGAAAAAGGAAGGAGGTAGAGTGATCGCATTGAATGAAAGCGACTCTCTCATCTACGGAATGAATAAAAATGTAATAGAAGCCGGCATTGCAGATTTCGTATCAAGTTTGGATGATATTACTTTCTACATTTTGAGATTTCTCAAGAAATGGAATTGAGTTTCTTTGAATTTCCAACAGATGAACATACGTTTTTATCATGTACTGAATAGAAGGATTTGGAATGGACGGGTCAGCGTCGTCGTTTACCACTGCTAATTATTTCTGTGATAGATGCAAGACGAACCGTAGATTACGTTTCTCAACTGAGAGTCACAGACACCAAATGAAGGTATCAACAAACGGACTTGTAATGTATAGTGATATCCATCAATGCAGAGCAGGAGTGACGGGAGTTAACAACCTGAGTATTGACAACAATTTCTCAGTCAGAACTGTTTTTCCACAGACATTTGAGGTAAAAGAAGAGAAGGTCAGACCCGCGATCCCTATGCCAACGATGTCGTTGAACAAAGATAAGCCTGACCGTATAAGAATACAGAATATTGCAGATAAGACACTGAACATTGCTATTGTCAACAAGAATCAGAATGTTACAGTTCTCTTTGGGAAAGCATCCGATTCTGAAAACCCTGGGAAGTCGCTTGTTTCAAAACAAAATAAAGTGGAGCTCCAATACTTTGAATCAGAAACCGATTTTTCGGATCAGTTTCGAAATTGGTTCAAAATTTTGATCGATGCACTGGATCAACAGACTACGAAAATAGGACTTTTGGTTGACGCGATTAGGTATATTCTCAATAGGATTGAAAGTGCACCTGATGAGGTTTCGGAGCAAAATATTCATGATATATTGGGCTTGTTTTCCCTGAGATTTACTCTACTAGTGAAAGATCGAGATGAAATACTATCAAAGTTGGCAGAAATTATGGATGAAGACGATTTGAGTGAGATATCAAAATTGATTGACCCAATACTTAAACATCCGGAAGAGTCTCTTGGCTATTTCTTAACCCATCATACGGGTGATAGTTACCATCATCTCTTGAAATTTGGTACACTAACGAAAGCTGGAATACTCAATCGAAAATAAACCTGCTAACGAAGCGGGTTGCCACCTTCTACTAGACCTGAAAATTTTTTGAGATACTCATAGAACCGAGGACTAACGGCCTGAGATGACAACAGTTCTTGACTCCACGGTATTGTAGGCAGGTCAAAGTTCGGGTCTTGGACGTGGAACGGCCAGTCTGCTTGTACAATCCCAGCTCTTCCCACAGATACGATATCTAATCCCGTTGCCAGAGCTTTGGATACATCCGTATAATTTTTTATTCCACCGGCAGCAACTATTTTCACGTCTGTGGATACAGACTCTCGAATTATCTCAACCACAGATCGTGTATCAGCCTCAAATGGAGCAGGCCCTGATGCATCCCGCAATGAGAGATGTATCATATCTATGCCCTCTCCAGCTAGCCTTTTCGAGATCTGGATAGCATCCTCCAATATCAAACCTGAACGCGACCAAGTATCTACAGGAGAAATTCTGACATTTACAGAAAATGACGAGTTTACCTCCTCCTTTATCTGTCTGACAGTGTCTACAAGAAGGCGTGAACGGTTTTCAACTGATCCCCCATATTCATCGGATCTCAGATTAAGAGTCCTAGAAATAAACTGAGTAAAGAGATAACCATTCGCGCCATGGACTTCAACTCCATTGAAACCAGCCTGCTCAGCTCGTTTGGCAGCTTGAACAAAATCTCTTTTGACCGATTCCAGATCTTCATACGTAGCCTCTCTGGCAAAATCAGTTGCCGAAGAGGTAATCGGGTCTGTTGAAAGAACTGCTCTGTCACCACCGTGGTAGAGTTGTATCAGTGAGAAAGATCCTTTTTGATTTATACCTGTCGCAAGTTTGGTTAGACCCTCAAGATGACTATTGTTTGCAATTCCCAACTGCCCCTCCCATGCCTTACCCTGTGCAGAGACATAAGCAGCACACGTCTCAACAATACCGAAATGACCAGATCGTGCAAGTAACCAATGATACTCATCATCATGAAGTGTACCGTCAAGATTTGATTGCTTATTTGTCAATGGTGCTAGTGCAGCTCTGTTTGACAGTATATGACCGCTGGAAAGTTCAATTTCATCGGTGATCTGTTTGACCATAGTCCCAATCACCGATCAGATGGAGTTATTTTATGAGTTGAGTTCGGGAACTCGGTAAATTTCCTTGATCGGTATTTCAATATGTTGGCAACAGTTTCGCGATCCATCGGTAAGTCACGTTGGCGAAGACCCGCGATAATAGGGTCAATCAGACGATCACTATAATTTTGACCGAATTTTATCTTCATAGTCAGCTCTTCGGTAGTAATTTTGTAGACTCCAAC
>JAEOUB010000623.1 GCA_016839545.1 Candidatus Kariarchaeota archaeon
ACTGTCCCACTGAAAGCATCTGCTCAAACATGGTAGATACAATGAGAGCAGGGACGTCAGAGGACAAGTCTGCTATGAAAGCTCCAAGTTGCCACCCGATGAAAGTCACCAGGATGATGATGAATAGCTCATCATACATGAAGCCCAAGGAGTAATTGTAATAGAGTACACCGACAACTATTGCCAATTCCACAATTGGGCCAAGTGTGGGAATGACGCCAGCGATGTCAAATACACGGGTGAGAAGTACTATGAATTCCAAGGTATAGATTGCCAGCAGCATAACTCTGAGCTGATTGTGATGATGGACTATCAGAGGAATTGTCGTCAGGATAACGATCATGACAAGCATCAAGGCATAACTGAAGATCTGTACGGAGAAACCAAATGCTCTTAGAAACGAACCAGCAAGGCTGAGTATAATAGCAAGATAGAGTGATCTCTCATACCAGCTCTCAGCTGGCTCTTTGAGATAGAAGTATGTCAGTGCCACAATGAAAAGGCTGAGTAATCCCGTCCAGACTAACTTGTCCAGCACCACCAATCCGTGCACAGATGATGTGTTAAGGAAGGTGATGTAGAGATGGTGTAGAATGATGCTAATGAGTAATAATCGCTCCTGACCCTTCATCAATCATTGTGTATCGAGTCCTCATAAGAGTCAATGGTTACTGTATTGAAAGGATGTCAGATCTTACTCAATTTCTACCCACTCTTCCAGAGAGCCGTAGATACTGTCATGCTTGATGTAGGCATTCTGGGATTTCGGAACAAAAAGTGGCTCCTCTCCCACATCAGAATTGAGGATTATTACTTGACGTGCCCCCTGCGTAATGGTCTTTGTAAAGGAGATATCCTGATTGGGGATTACCACAGTCTTGATCTCCATATTAGGTATAATCTGGTTGATATGGTCCATTCCCCGTTTATCCAATGGGAGAAGGATGGAATGTGATGTACCCAGCTCGATATGAAATGCCAGCGGTTTACCAGGATCAATAAGTACCTCATCAGGCTTGACTAGTTTTGGAAAGAGGGTCTTTGTAACTCTCTTCACGGGTTTCCAGGAAAAGGGATTGACCAGTTTTAGGAGGTCTACCACAGGATCAAGTGGTCGTTTGGGAGCGTGTTCTTTGACCTCTTGACTCAGTTCTTTCAGATAGATCGGATCAATCTGTATCCCATCCACCACCTCTTGCTGGAACCCTATCACTCGTAATTGTCTGACAGAGAGCCCCTGTTCTTTGAACAGTTCAGCAGTCTCGGAATTGGTGATAATGGGCTTGTTTGTCCGCTCTGCAAGAAAGGTCGTCCTGTGGATAAGTTCATTATTCACCACTGATGTCTGCATCGTGATAATATGGGTCAGACTCTCAATATTAAGTTCTATTCCCTCTTTTGAGGTCCCTGGAAGATGAACATGCTTGCTAGGATTGACCAGCAGATGGAGTCTCTTCTTGCGGACTCGACCCTCGAGGAAAATCAGCTCATAAGAAAAATCGTCATAAGCTCTCACATAGAGGGTCATACCATCATGTATTCCTCCCTTCCCTTATAATTTGTTTTCAAATCAACGAGCTTTCGCGTTATCTGAGAGGTCAGAGATATCGGTCATTTAGCATACCATCAAAAGCTAATTTGATATGGAACCCCGCCATAGTGAACCTATGGAGTCAGCAAAGGAATTGACGAAATCTCAGGAATATATTGATCGAGAGAAGGAATGGACTTCTCCCAACTACACACCAATCCCAGCAGTTCTTTCAAAGGGCGAGGGAATCTGGGTTTGGGACGTTGATGGTAAGAAGTACCTAGACTGTCTGTCCTCATACTCTGCTGTCAATCAGGGTCATCGGCATCCCAAGATCATTCAGGCAGCCAAGGATCAGATGGACAGGATCACCCTGACATCACGTGCATTCTTCAATGATCAGCTAGGGAGCTTTATGCAGAAATTGTGCGAGTACTCCGGGATGGAGATGGCATGTCCCATGAATACCGGTGCTGAGGCTGTGGAGACAGGTCTGAAGACTGCTCGACGATGGGGATACTACCACAAGAAAGTGGAAGAGAACAAGGCAGAGATCATTGTAGCCGCAGAGAATTTTCATGGTAGAACCATCACCATTGTTGGGTTCTCTACTGATCCCGATACCCATGGTGGGTTTGGACCAGCAACTCCTGGTTTCAAAATTATCCCCTTTGGAGACGCACAGGCACTAAAAGAGGCTATCACACCCAATACTGTGGCTTTCATGGTAGAGCCTATTCAGGGAGAGGCCGGTGTGATTGTACCTCCTGAGGGTTACCTTAAGGAAATACGCCAGATCTGTACTGATAACAATGTGCTGCTTATTCTCGATGAGATCCAGACTGGATTTGCCCGAACTGGCAAACGATTTGCCTTTGAGCATGAGAATGTCAAACCTGATATCTTGCTGGTAGGTAAAGCTCTTGGTGGAGGTTTATTCCCTGTTTCTGCAGCCCTTGGGTCCAAGGAGATCATGAATGTGCTGAGTTCAGGTTCACACGGATCTACATTCGGAGGCAATCCTCTGGGTTGTGCAATCGGTGCAGCTGCTATCGATGTCCTGCTGGAGGAAAATCTCGCAGAGAAATCTGGAGAGCTTGGAGAATATTTCAAAGAGAAACTTGAGACCCTCCCCAAGGATGTTGTCATGGATGTGAGAGGCAAGGGTCTCCTGCTAGCCATCCAGTTTAACGACAGGGGAGGCGCGGCAAAGAAATACGTCCTGGCAATGAAAGAGAGAGGACTACTGGCAAAACAGACCCACGTCCATACTATACGGTTTGCACCACCACTGGTGATCACCAAAGAGGAGATCGATTACGCCTTTGGCATCATCCAAGAAGCGATTGAAGAAGTACGAGCCACACTCTAATTTCGGTACATATTCATGGAGTGAAATTATTTCAGTTTGATAGTGCCCCTTGATAGACCATCAATAATCTGACGACCAATCTGGTTGAATGCCTCATTGACATTGAGACCTGTCTTTGCAGATGTCTCCATGTGATGCACATTGAAACCTTGGGCTCGTGTCTTCTGAGTTAGTGCCTCTACGTACTTGATACCCTGGTCGACTTGAACAGAATTGGAGTCCCTGAGATCAGCCTTGTTCCCCAGAATAATAATAGGTACAACACCTCGCCCTGAATTACGCCAAAGCTCCTCGATCCACCGGGTGAGATTGAGAAAACTCTGACGGCGAGTTACATCATAGATGAGGATACCACCCATGGCACCACGGAAAAATCGGGCACGTACGGATCTGAATGTATCCTGCCCTGCAAGATCCCACAGCTGAAACGTTACCTTGTTGGAGTCAATCTCCACATCATGAGTGGCAAAATCTGCTCCAATAGTCATCAGGTGTTCCTCTCGGAACCCTCGACCCATGAAACGGTTTCGTAGGCTTGTCTTACCTACTGCTCCGTCGCCACAGAGCGCTATTTTGAGGAAGTAATTGGCTGCTGTCATATTTGGTAAGCCCCCGGTATCGATTACTCGATTGTTTTCCGTAAGAGAGTTTAGAACCAACCTATTATAAATAATGTGCCTATCAGGTATGTCTCAGGTCAGGAAATACTAGGAATTGATCGGAAGATGGTTTGCTTAGTGGTTGATAATGGTACTTTCGGGATAATTTCAGAATTATATTTCTACATTGATCTTCTCCACATCTTTGGCTACCAAGTCTGCTATCACGCTTGAATCTTTGTGAGAATAGTGTCTGAGCAGGTTAGTTGACTTGTAGTGGGAAAGCAGAGGCTGTGTTTGCTCCTGGTAGACACGCAACCTGTGCTGGATGACTTCCTCGGTCTCATCAGACCTGGTGATAAGTGGTGACTGACAGCGATCACAGATCCCAGGCTGTTTTGTGGGTGAGTAGCGGGTATTGTACACTGCTTGGCAATCTGACTTGGAACATGTTCGGCGGCTGAGGATACGTTCAATCAGTTCACTGTCATCAACTTCGACATTTGCCACCAGTCCCAGGGGTATGCCCAGCTTACCGAGAAGAGTACTGAGGGAGCGAGCCTGTGCCACATTACGAGGATACCCGTCAAGAATGAGATTGCGAGACAGGTCCATCTGCGATATGTGAGATACCAGAAGCTCTAACACTATTTCATCAGGGACCAGGGATCCCGCATCCATGTAGCTCTTGGCCTTCTTTCCCAGCTCGGTCTGACGTTTCATGGCACTCCGTAGTATGTTGCCAGTAGACACAGTTGTCATCTCGTATCGATCCACGAGGTCACTTGCAATGGTGCCTTTTCCAGCGCCGGGGGGACCTAACAGGATAATTACATTGGATCTTCCGGAACTCAACCTGCCTGTCTTGGAACTATCAGTAATATGCTCTTGTACCTTCTCATGGAAAAATGGTTTATCCTCGCAGTGATTTTATTGAGGGAAGGACTTCTTTACATCACTTTTCCGATCCATTCATTATGGTCTACACCAAAAAAAAGGTGTGGAACTCAAGTTGATCACCTCTAACCGACATAAGTTCGAGGAGATGAACCAGAAATTGAAGGGAGTGGTTGATCTCAGCCTGTACAACCAGGCATATCCCGAGATACAGGCAGACACTGCCCTGGATATTGCTCGAAACTCATTGACCACACTTGTCCCGCTGATTGATGGCAATTTCTGTATCGAGGACTCGGGCATATCGGTGGAAGCTCTGAAAGGCTTTCCCGGTCCCTACTCGTCCTATGTGTACAGAACCATTGGTTGGCAGGGAATTCTCGACCTCATGGCACAAAATCCGCAGAGAAATGCAACGTTTGTATCAGTGATTGGCTTGTACTGGAAGGGAGATATACACATGTTTCAGGGCTCTTGTGAGGGGACTCTGACATTCGAAGGAAAGGGTGATCAGGGGTTTGGATTTGATCCTATATTTGTTCCAGATGGTCATCAACTCACGTTTGCGGAGCTTGATATGGAAACAAAGAATCAGGTGAGTCACCGGTCTCGGTCGACTCAACTATTGGCGGATTTTCTCAGAAAGTAAAGCTCTACTCGTCTTCTTCTTCGTCGTCTTCAGATCCTTCTTCTTCAGTTTCTTCTACTGCTGCCTCGATTTCCTCGATCTCTTCATCCTCTTCGTCCATGTCAGAAGGTTGGGAAAGGTCGACGTCCTCGTCAATCTCCAGATCATCGGCATCCATAGCACGACGGTCCTCGGGGAGACGTAGAACTTTGACTTTGGAGATCTCAAGGATCTTGATGGGGAAAACATCGTTGGCTGGCTCATATAGCAGCGATCGGAGTTCGTAGTTGACCAGTGAGTTGACAAGTGCTGGGAAAGTGATGTCCTCGACGTATTCGAACAAAGTCTCGCGGATTGCCTTTCTGATCTCTTTCTTGGTATTGTGGGCAGCACGATTGAATGTCACTGCAAATGCGGTAATCCTGAGTCTGGATCCGTCTTTAAGTGTTAAGTTGAAAATACCCTCAACTTGAGAACGGTGATTTCGGATCTGTGATCTCTTGAAATCTCGGTTCAGTTCCTGTCCAACAAATTCTGTGCTTGCTCTGTTGCCAGTGATACCGGTAACTCTGAACTTGAGACCGTAGTTGAGGTCATCGAATCTGTTGGTAATGTCCATGAGGCTCATTTTGAATGAACGTCCAAGGACAGAGGAAATGTTGGTTGATGGGGTCTGACCCAGAGACTCGTCTCCGATGTAATCGGGAGCTCGCATGTCGAACCACATTTTGTTCTTCCACTTATCTGCACCTGAAGATGTAATTCTTCTTCTTCTACGTCGTTGTGCTGACATGATTATCTACATAACAACTAAAATTTTGTCTTATTTATATTGATAGATATTGATCGATTGCCGAGTATCTGTAGACAGAGTGAAAAGGCTAGACATCCCATTAGACTGTTCAAACTGATGTGGAAGTAGTTATTAGAACCATGTCGAGTACCTATGAGAATGATCCATCAATTGCTCGTCATTGATCGGAGAAAGAGTATCGGATTGACACTCTTTGATGATGGTCAATTGATACTTCAGTCTGACCTTCTAATTGGATTGGTTCAGGCACTGATGGTACTTGGAGAGGAAATGGGACCAGTAAAGGGATCATTGCGAGAGGCAGAACTGGGTCAATACCAGATCAGTATACTCAGCAAGGATCATCTTGCATATGTGGCAATTCAGGACACGTATGACTCAGAGCCATTTACCCGCAACTTGATGGAAGGTGTTGTAGATGAGTACCACACCACACTGTCCAAGAGCAATCTACATGTCCAGTTAAAAAAGGAGCAACTCATCAAAAAGGGGGTGGTTAAACTTCTGACCACTATGCAGTTCCCTGTTGACAAACTTGAGGAAACGCGTGAATTAATCATTGACTTTGTAGCAAATCATAGTGTCTATGTTGATGCCCTGCTGCTTGCTGACTTGGATGATGGTATCATTGATATAATCCTTCAACCGGAATCAGAGAGAATTATCAGGTTACTCATGGAGATACTGTCTGAGATACCCTTTGAACGTCACTGGGTGGGTCAGACCAGATTGCACAAACCCTTGGACAACGGCCAGGATGTGTATGACTATGAACTTTGGATGATCTACCGCGTAAAGGACACAGATTTCTGTCTTCTGGGCAGAGCTTATTACAGGGACGAGCAGGAACGAAAACGATTGATAAGTGATCTTGAGGGATTAACAGAACTAATAGCAGGTCTACTCTAGGACTCGTCAGCCAGATCCTGCCAAACCTTGGGATCAAAACGTTCTAGATTTCTCTTGTACTCAGCTGACCATGCAGTTTCCAGATCTACTCCAAGATATATACAAAGTTGCAAGAAGAGGTTGAAGACCTGAGCTAATTCCCGATCCACGCTGTCCTTCTCACCAGCGTGACCCGCACCTTTGACCTTGTACTGTGATTCGTACAGCAGGTGTGAGCCTACCTCTCCCAATTCTTCGATCAGATGAACAAATACCTGGGTTGGTGGAAATCGTTCCCATTTCCTATCCTCGATAAATTTCTTTTGCAGTGATTGAATGTTTGAAAGATCCACAACTAGATGCCCCAATAGTGCTTAATAACCGTTTCCTACCGGATATGTGACTCAATACTTTGAGGAGTTGTTCATTTCCTAAATGAAGACAGAGTAGATTTGATATAAGATCAACAGAACCAAGAGCTATATGTTCTCACGGCTACGATCGAAGC
>JAEOUB010000624.1 GCA_016839545.1 Candidatus Kariarchaeota archaeon
GCTTTCTCGGTAGTGGACTTGTTGATATCATGGCAACTGTGGTGCAGATTGTGGGAATAGTGGTTATCATGCTGGCACTGAATGTCACCCTGGCACTGATCTCATTCTCCATCATTCCCCTGCTGGTATTGCTCACATTCTTTATCCGGGGGCCGGTACGACATGCCTCACGACGGACGCGTAAGACCATTGCAAAGGTGACAGACAATCTCTCAGAGAATATCTCGGGTGCAAAGACGACCAAGACATTTGCCCGTGAAACCTCGAACAAGAGAGAGTTCTCCAAGATCAACCGTGAGAACTATGAGGCATCCATGACGGCAACCAAGCTCTTTGCCATTATTTTCCCCATGGTGGGAGTGATCTCGGCACTGGGGACTGCATTGATTCTGGGCTATGCCGGGTACCAGACAGCAGTGGTTGGCAACAATATCTATTCAGTCGGGCTGGTGGCCACGTTCATGGCCTACCTTACCCGGTTTTTCAGACCGATCTTTCGCATATCAATGTTCTATTCTACCTTCCAATCAGCACTTGCCAGCCTGGAGCGGGTCTACACATTTCTCGACGAGGAGATCAGCATTACAGATCAAGAAGATGCACAACATCTGCAGTTGAATGGTGGCAAGATTGAATTCGACCATGTTCGCTTTGCATACAGCGATGAGATCGTGGTGTTTGAGGACCTCGACGTCACAGTTCAGCCGGGCAGTGTCACTGCGCTGGTAGGAGAGACGGGGGCAGGTAAATCAACATTCATCAAGATGATCCCTCGGTTCTATGATGTCAACAGCGGTAGCATTCGCATCGATGACCAGGATATCAGCTCGCTGTCACTGTCAAGTCTACGGGCACAAATCGGAGTGGTACCACAGACCACCCACCTCTTCAACACATCAATCCTGGAGAACATTCGCTATGGGACTCCAGATGCAACAGAAGCACAAGTGCAGGAGGTTAGCCAGCTGGTGGGTCTGCACGACTACATCAATTCTCTACCAGATGGCTACCGGACTGTGGTGCGGGAGGAAGCCAACCGATTATCCCAGGGGCAGAAGCAGCTGGTATCATTTGCCCGAGCTCTGCTCAAAGATCCACCCATCCTCATTTTGGATGAGGCAACCTCAAGCCTTGATGTCATCTCTGAGATCAGGGTACAGGAGGCACTGGAGAAGGTGATTGAGGGTCGGACTGTCATTGCCATCGCCCACCGGCTGTCAACTATCCGCAATGCAGATCGCATCCTGGTGATAGAAAATGGAGTGATCGTACAGGATGGAACCCATAAGGAACTGGTGAAAATCAGTGGCAAGTACCAAGACCTCTACCTCAAGCAATTCCACGATTCTCTCACTATCAACAGCTCTGCAGAGAAAAAGTGAGAATTCGAAGGAATAAATTGGTATTTTGTCCATGTAGATAGAGTCTAGATGTACAAATGATCTATTTTCTCAAAATTTCTCAAAATCCCGCGGTCTCCCTGCAGTTTTACACTACCCTTACCTGGTTTGATAGATAAAATTGCGCCTAGATGAACAAATGTCATCTTTCAGAGATTTTATCATACAGATGGTGTAATATTGCAATATATTCTACTTTCAGGCTTAAATGCGATTTTCGTGACAGGGAGGTAGTACAAAATCATAATTGACTCTAGGTATACAAAATGGGAGAATAAGACGAATTTACGGTGTTTTTAAAATTCACCGCCTAGAATGGGTGGTAATGAAGAATTTTCTTCCAATTACATCAAGTCGCCGAAACCTTTAATAAGAGAGTGTGTAGACTGCAAGTTAGACAGAAGCTTTCGGGGTGGCTTTTTAGACATCTGGGGAGGTTTTGTCCATAACAAAAGGTGAAACAACAAAATGGTAGAACTACTTGTACAATCCAAAGTTAGAGCATACATCAAGAAAAAAGGTCTTAACACCGGTGGCGACACCCTCGAAGCCCTAGACAAGCGACTTTCCGGCCTCATCGACGATGCAGCCGGTCGTGCTAAGGCTAACGATCGTAAGACCCTCATGGCAAAGGACTGCTAAGTCTGAAGCCTTGATGTAAGATCAAACTTACTGGTTAGGGGTGCTATCGGTGCCCCTTTTTTTTGCGCGACGTTTTGTCATTTTTCACTCTGGGTTAGATTTCAAAGTGTTTAAGAATATCAACGAGTTGTAGGGGATATGTCAGCACGTTCTGGATTTACACGATACGTTTGTCTGAAATGTAAGAAGAGTATGAGTCCTTCTGACTTGCTCTCCGGACACAAAATCCGCTGTGTTCATTGTGGATACCGCACACTCCGAAAGGCACGTCCTGAAGTAGTAAGAAAGATCAGAGCACGATAATTCAGATTTTAGTTACTTTTTATTGATCAACCCTCTTAGCAAATTGCCAAAAGCCTCGGATCATAAGTGAGAACAGTCCAACCATGAAGACAATGAAAAATGGACTAAGTACCAGACTCTGAACCAGGGGACTCAATCCCAGCTGTCTTGCCCAGCTACCTGGCAAGTCAAGATAATTGTCCAGTTCAGTGAGGATCTCATTAGCCTCAATGAGTCCTAACCACTTTTGCAGAACATTACCATCAGGGTCGATGAGAAAGGTGGTGGGATAACCAGTAACATTCAGAGCCTCAAGTAGAGAGGTCTGGTAATCCAGGGCATAGTCCCAGTCCGCCTCAAACTCCTCCATGAACTCAGCAACTGAAGCCAGGGAATCAGTCACAGGATCCATACTCATTGTCAGGATGCGGATGTCGGATACGTCCTTGATGACATCGTACACCTCTTGGAGGTGGAGCATCTCTATTCGACATGGACCACACCAGGTTGCCATTGCATCTAGCAAAATGTATGAACCACGGTTGGAGTCTGCTCCCACTATCTGACCGGAAGAATCAAGATAATTGAGATCGAGGGAATAGAGATTGGGAGTGGCTTGTACTGTACCTGCAAGAAGTACAAGGAAAAGCACAGCCCATTTGTCCATAGATCAAGTCAGGTAAAATCTCATATTAAGGTCACCATGATTTCAACGGTGAGTGAATGGATCATACACAACAATTTATTGCCTGATCATGAGAGACAGACCTATGAGAAAACTGGCGTTTCTTCTCATCTTCCTTCTTGTCAATTTCCAGACAGTACAGGCAGACTTCCCTCACGAAGGTAGCTATATTGGTCTTGACAGTCGGGTTGCTGAGAGTTATGATCAGTTTGATGACAAATATGTACTTATCGAGGCCTTTGCCACCTGGTGTCTGCCCTGCAAGGCTGAACAGCACGAACTCTCCCTGGTGGATGAGGTGATCAACGCTGAAGGAGCCAATCTGACCCTCTTCACCCTGTCTGTCTCGCCTGCAACTGATAGTATTGATAGCATTCAGAAGTTCAAGAATGAGGCAGAGGAGGAGTTTGGATTTGTGGGTACCTGGGAATACGGACTCGATGTACGGTCAGGAGACAATCCCAGCTTTGCAGAGACTTTCAATATTGATGTGATACCGACAACACTTCTCATTGATGCAGATGGAAGTCTACAGAAGGAATGGCGTGGGGTCGTCACCGCAGATGTGATTATCAGTTTTATTGATGCAAATATCACATTCACAGCTCCAAACCAGGCTGAAGTGTTTCTGGGGATCATTTTGGGAAATATCTTCTTCCAGGGTTTTCTTGTTGTGATCGTACTGCTTGTAGTATACAGACTAGTAGTTCCCAAATCTGGGATCCAGTAGAGATTACCCGTGTGAAAAGAACAGATGCGGTATGGTTCCGGTCATCTACCCACTTCCGTCCTTAAATAGCGGAATGCCATCAATTGGTGGCTGGTGGTTACAGTAAAAGATCCCAAATCAATATATCTCATAAATTGGCAAAACCTACCTCGCAGTGTTCGTACACTCTACAGAGCACAGCTTCTCATTATTCTACGCTATATTGAACCGACAACAACCTATCATTTCAGAGAGTTTAGCTATTCCAAGAATAACGTCAGAAAATGTTTCAGAGAATTTGTTCTTGATGACCTTGTCGAAGAGAATTTCCAACTCTACAAGCTAACACAAAATGGTGAGCAAGTTGTCGAGGAATTGCTCAAAGACAGCATGATGGTTGACTGGTATCAGGGTATCTCGGAGCTTACCTTTGGAAAACGACCACTGGTACAGCGAACAGACTGAATTCTAGTGACTATTGAGAAACGCCTGCCAGGCATCCTCATCCATGGTGTTTGCATCCAGTACCTCTCGCAGTCTTCCAGGAATTGCATGGGGTTTGAAGGAGGTATAATCCACTGTTACTCGTGAGATATACCCAGATGCGACTCGCTCCTCTTTGTCACCGCGCATAACGGTAATCAGGTGAGAACTGGTAAATGACCTGTTACCCACACGGGTCAGCACCGTATACACACGAGCTGTATCTCCTGCCTTTAGCGGAGAGTAGAAGGTGGTCTGAGTCTGGACAATCGGCATCAGAAAATTGAGTTGATCTGGTAGGTGAGAATCCCAATCTATGCCCTCACCACGGGCTAGTGCAATAAAGCTCTCGTCAAAGAAGGTACTGAAGGTACCAAAGTAGCAGATACCTGCCGGATCACAGTCAGAAAATCGAATTACCTCTTCCAGTAAAAAAGGGGACTCCACAGGATGTGTCTACAGAAATGGAGTATAAGATTTATGGTGGGTCTCAAATTTTGCAAGCTCATCTGAAGTCAGATTTATCTAGTTTTTTTTTGACATCAATTTTGTAACTAGCCTTTCTCTTTTAATGGTCTAGCACATCGCTCCGAATCATAGAGTAGGTGGAGAAAGAAAGTGTCCAAATTCAATATTCTGGATGAAGAGGTCTTGGAAAGGGCAGCAGCGATATTTCGGAGTCATGAGAAATATAATGAAATGACGTTAGAGACCCTGAAACGAGCTGTGGAGAAAGGTTGGCTGACACGTCAGTATTTTTCTCGAGGCAAGCATGATCTCGTCCTTCCCGCATGGGTACAAGGAGTAATCGGACCTGATGGAGAGGCAAATCATGGAATTGCCGGATCAATGGAACTGGTGAACACAGACCTACGATCTTACTATGCTCTCGGATCACCTCGCTCAGAAGAAGAACCTGTCGTCGATCACCGGGGAGGAATTATACCCAAACCAAATTCTTACACCATAATCTTTGGCACTATCATCAATGGTAGACCATACTACTCCTCCGAGGTGGGTGAGGTCAGTGTCGATTATGAGGAGGGCTATCCTGCTTGTACCGTTTACTGGAAGGTAGATGGTGATAATCTAGTCTATGATGTATTTGCCGATCGAGATGAGGATGGCAATGAAGCTCTTGGCATCAATGTAGTCCGAGGTCTCGCCAATCATCCACTGCTTGTAACTCTGTCCCCCCTCGATGCAGATGGTATCACACGGGTAGACAATATCGCCTACAACAACAAGGAGATGGTAGTTAGCTTCAACGATGACCTCCCTGAGATCAAGATCAACATGGAACCCATCAGAGTGACTGCATTGCCAATCAATCAGGGCCATGCAGGAAGGCTGGTTATTGAGTCCACCGGAGATTCAGAGAAAGTCCACTGTCCCGCAGGACTCGCCTCTTGGGCTGCACAGTTCCCTGTTCGCGCTAACCCACTATTCGTAGTGAAACTTGATGGAGACGAGATCCCTGACGATTTCCCTGATTTTGATGATGTGCAGTGGGCATGGGAGGACATTGTAGACGAGTATCTTCCGGAGATATCAACCTCTGACGATGAGGCAGATTACTTCTTCAAGGCAAGTGCAATCGTACTGAGACTTCTCCTGGATGAAAGTTCAGGTGAGGTTACAGTTGGACCCAGTGTTCAGGAAAGACAATGGCTGCCTGCTCTAGTACATCAGACAAGAGCATTGGACCGTCTTGGTTTCCATACCGAGGTCACAAAGGTTCTCGATAAGCTCTATTCTGAGATTGATTCAAATGGTGTAATAGACCATAACCAGCAGTTCTCCGCACAGGGTGCCATGATCATGGCTCTTGTCAACCATTACTATATCTCTCTCGATACCGGTTTCATTGGAGACAAATACAGCGGTATGAAGAGAATTGCAGAGTGGGTCACCAGAACACGGAAGCGATCAGAAGAGGATTCAGATAGCCCCTCTGAAATTGTAGGGCTTCTCCCACCAGGGAATGCATCCTGGTTCAATCCCCTCTACTGGAAACTTGATTATTACTACACACATAATTTCTGGAGTGCCTCAGTTCTAGATCTGATGACCTCTCTCTCCAAGAATCTTGGAAAACATAGTGATGCCGAGAAATTTGAGAATGATCTGGAGAAATACAGGCAGAGTATCGATGACTCTATCACCACTATTTCTGATGATCTGTCATATCTGCCAGCAGGGCCCTACCAGAGAGATGGAGCAGAGATGATTTTCAACCTCCATGCCTTCTATCCTCTGAAATTGTATCAACCTGCATTTCAGCTCCTGAAAAACACTACTGACTGGCTCTGGGATAACTATACACATAATGGAGGGATCCTCATTGATCAGCCATGGAACGCATATGGTAGCTACTTCTCCATGCTTATGGCACAGTCATACCGCTATCTGGGAGAGAATGATAAAGTAACCAAGATCATGAAATTTCTGCTGGACAATGTGACCAACCGATCTGGGTGGGCAGAGGGGATCTCTCCTCTTACCAGACTGGGAAGTGTGGGTGATTCACCCAACGGGTACGCAGCAGCAGAATTTGTCAATCTTATCCTTGATTTCTTTGCCGAGGATCAGATATCAGGAGTCCCTATCTTTCTGCGAGGTATACCAATTGAGTGGTTAAGAAACGGAGTAGAAGCCAAAAACCTGAGACTGTTCCATAGTGGCACGCTTGACATCTCTGCTGAACTTGAGGGTGATACCCTGTCTGTGGAATGGGACTACAAGAATCCCAACCCCGAAATCAAACCGATACTACACTTACCCTGTCCAGCCAAAAGTTTACCTGATGGAGTGGAACAGATCTCCACCAGAGAACTGCGTCTTCTGGAAAGCAATGGCTCAGTAGAAATCAAATTACAGCCTATAAAGGGAGAA
>JAEOUB010000071.1 GCA_016839545.1 Candidatus Kariarchaeota archaeon
ACATGAAGTCCATCAATATTCTCGTAAACGATATTATTTGAGAACAGGTTGGACCGGCTATCTGTTCCATAAATTCCCAACTCATTGTGGTGAGCAGTATTGGAGTCAATTAAGGTCCTAAATGGATCTGTTAGAAAGATCCCGTACCGATTATCGAAAACTTCATTGTGGCTGATATTATTGTATGAGGAAAGGGAAGAGACAATACCGTAGTCCCATGCATTGGAAACCGTGTTGGAAGCGACCGTGTTATTGTCAGCCCTATTAAGGGTTATACCCTCAATCCCACCATCGATGATATTGTCAGTAATTGACCCGTCATCTGACCTATCGAAGTAGATACCTCGGTTGTTAACCAGTGAGATATCATTTCGCGATACAGTAGTGTTCTGAGAAGATGCAATGATCATTCCATCTCCGGCATGAGTTATGGTATTCTGGCGGATTATCCCGTTTGGTGAAAAATTGACATAAATCGCAAGCTGACTGTTGTTAAAGCTTGAGTTCTCAATGATGAAATACAGGGCCGTGTTCTGGATGGAAACCAATGTCTCGACCCCACTCCCCTGGATCTCAATCCCATCAATCATAATGGGGTCATCACTTGCCCCTGTACCGCTCCAGCCACGTGCACTTGCAGTGGCCGTGAAATTGGTATCACCATCAATGTATACGGGTGTCTCACTTGCGAGCTGATCAGAAGTGATGTCTAATGTAGGAGTTGAATAGGCGGTTAGGTGTAAGGTACCAAGTACCATAACTACAACTAGTAGTGGTGCGAGTGCTCTCTGCTTCATGTGTGTCCCTCACCTCAAGGACCTATGTAGTATGATAAACCCCATTGAGGTAGATCGAGGATGGCTATGTGCTATTTATACATTTCAAGAATAAGCCGTGAATTCGCAAAATAACTTTTCAAAACAAAATTATGGAGGAGGACCCTAGAAATTCAGTCATGACGATCATTCAAGGAAGGAATGAGTCCTCCCTTTACAAACCAGGAGACACCGAAAGCGGTATTGGCCACAGTCTCAAACCAGAAGATGGCAGTACCACCCAATAGATTCAGTCCAAATAACCAGGTAAGCGCTATAAACACCACTGATACTACCATCACCAGACCTGCGACAAGGTAGATCTGATCTCTCTTTTGTTTCATATTTGTAGGAGTACCATCAGGATCTGTTTTCCTGAAAAGCCACAGGGAGAATAAGATCAGTGAGCCATAGAAAATCAGGGTGAAAACTCCATGGGCAATCCTCATTGGAGGGTTATCCACTCCCTCTGCAGGAGTACCAAACAGGGCAGTTCCAAGAGCACCGACTGCCGCAATACTGGCAAGAATAGCATCTGTACGATCATAGCCCCTGTAGGCAAACAGTGCAATACCAAAGGCAAACAGAGTCCCCACCAGCACATCTCTCATTGGAGTGTTGTAGTAGGCTGACATTGAGCCCTTGAGTTCAGAGTCGCCGAATACGATTAGATTACCAAAATACAGCACCAAGGGGAGAACAAATCCCAGGATACCCAGGGTCCGTTGCAGTGCCTTGGGGCTGATGAGTGCGGCATGGGTCATAGAAAGTGGTTAAGTGGTGAAGATATAAAACTTGGCAGATTCTCATATGAGGTAAATAGGTGAATATGTGAATTTGATACTAACTGGCACAGGAATATTGAGGTCGTCAGACTGTTTTCAATAGAGACAAATACGAGTTCCCACTTTCGTGAAAATAATGGCAATACCGAAGAAAAAATTCAGGCTTGCAGATACCGCTCAGCAGATGGTTGGGGCAATAATTCTATCAGGCCCATTTATTGTGACAGAGGAAGTGTGGAGAATAGCGTTCAATATGAACTGGATACAGTTCTTTCTGGTCCTGGCTATTGGAGGCTCTATTGGGTATTTTGCGCTGTTCAAGGCAGATAAGACCCGTGATGCCACCACTGAGCAAAATGTAGCCGGGGTTCCAGTACGTTTTATCTCTCTTCTTGCAGTGGCGTACTTCTCGGTCTTGCTTATTATCCTCGTA
>JAEOUB010000072.1 GCA_016839545.1 Candidatus Kariarchaeota archaeon
GACTGTAAGTTTTGACGTAGATAAATTTATACTAACCAAGGAGAACGGGTTCTATAATGGTGTCTGATAGCGATAATTCAGATCAGAAGAAGAGAGAAAATCCCACTCGGGGTATGATTGAGATATCAGAGAAACCAGATATGGTCAGAACAGCTACAGCAATGGGAACCATTGTGTTATCAGAGATCTCAATGTACCATATTGTAAACAAAAGCAATCCCAAGGGTGATGTCCTTGAAAATGCAAAGCTGGCTGCTATACTAGCGGTCAAGAAGACCCCTGAACTTGTTTTCATGTGTCATCCAATAAAAATTACATCTGTAAAAGTTGATTTTACATTAAGAGAAAGTGAAATAGATGTAATCGTTACTGCGACATGCATTGACAAGACGGGAGTTGAAATTGAAGCTATGGCAGGGGTGTTTAATGCATTGCTTGCCATTTTCGACCTCTGTAAGCGATATGAAAAAGATGAAGCCGGACAATATCCCGTCGCTAAAATCACTGAGACAAAGGTAATTTCGAAGGAGAAAGTGATGAAGAAATGACGTGGGACAAGCATCAAGGAATTGGATTGAGTGAGATATCTGCATCTGTGCTGATTATTTCCGATTCTTTATTCTCCGGAACAAGGGATATTTCTGAAGATGAGTCTGGGGCAACTGCTATTGATTTACTTTCTAATTTTGGATTCGCTTCAATCAATCTAGATTACTATCCTGATGAACTTGCAGCCATTAAAAGCAAAATTGACCATGATGTATCTGAAAAAAATGGACTTATCCTTCTGATAGGAGGTACAGGAATAGCACCTCGAGATGTTACTACTGACGCGGTAATAGAGATTATTAAAAAGGAATTACCTGGGTTTGGTGAGCAGTTTCGGAAGTTGAGCTATGATCAAATAGGAGACAAGGCTTTGCTTTCAAGAGCAATTGCGGGGATAAAGAATGAGTCGGTGATAATTGCCTTACCAGGTTCTCCAAACGCCGTTCTACTTGGTATATCAATCATTGAAAAAATCATTCAACATATTATGGAATTGCTCAGGGGATAGTTATGATGGATTTTGAAGGTTGGATTGCTGAAGCAGGAAGTATTTCCCTTGAGGACATAATTTCAAGCCTGAAGAAGAACGAAAACTCAGGTGCAATTACTACTTTCACCGGCCAAACAAGAAAAATATCTGACAAGAGCCAAAAGAAGGTTGTAAGCATCGAGATCGAGACTTGGGCTGAGAAATCTGACCAATCAATGAAGAAAATTGCCACTGAACTTGGAGAAAAGTATAACCTTCTTGGAGTAAGAATTGTCCATCTTACAGGAAATATTGAATTGGGTGAACCTATTGTCTATATTGTATTGTCATCTATACACCGGAAAGAAGCATTTGATGCCATGGAAGAGGCAATAAACCGGTACAAAAATGAAAGCCCGGTATGGAAAAAAGAAATCTATGAAGATGGTACGGGTGAATGGATTACAACTCAAAAATTAAGTTCTGAGGATTGACTTAATCAACCGACCTGAGGTTTTTAGATAGAAAGGATAGAGAGACAGGGTTGTCATGAATTTCTTGACCAAAGTACCCTGATCATCCACATGACCGTATCTCTCTACGTCAGAGAGGATCCCTTTCTTTTCCAATTGCCCAAAGAAATTATCCACCTCATGATCTTTCAGTTCATTCATGTAGTTTCTGACAAGACCCATAAGCTTCAAGTTAAGAAACATTTCACGTCTCCATTGCTTCTGATATCGTTTAAGAAAGGATACGGAATAATCACCGGCAAGAATTGATTCTGCTGCAACTTCTCCTGCAATTTGACCGGCGCGACCACCTAAAATCACTCCGCCACCTGTCGTGGGTTTTGTCTGACCCGCAACATCTCCAACAAGCATCACATTATCTCCATACGTTCTCTTTACAGGACCAGTTGTAGGTATACGTCCTGCAGTCTTCCTCCTGATTTCAGAACCATCACAACGCAGTTTCATTACTGGATGCTCCTTTACAAGTTTCTCGAGCTCTTTTGAAGCTGCCTTCCTGGAGGTTCCCAATCCTATTTTAGCAGAATCGTCTGACATTGGAATAAGCCATGCAAAGAAATCAGGAGCGAATTGATGTGTTTGGTAGACCTCTACCAATTCCTTATCGACATCATTCAGACCATACATGTAAAACTGAGCAGCATTCACGAAACGAGTAGTATCTGGACCCTTCAACCCCAATTTTTCTGCCATAGTGGCTCTAATACCTTCTGCACTGATAAACAGGGGAGAGACTAGAGTAATTTTCTCACCATTTGAGTTGGTAATTGTTGTTTCAACAACTCCATTGCGTCGTACCACATCAATTGCTCTGAACGGCTGATAGAGTGTAGCTCCAAGAGAGACAGCCCGATCAAGAAGAAACCTGTCAAATGCAGCCCTATCGCAGACGAGTGCATGTGGTGCATCCTTTCTCACCGTCATTACAGATCCTTGGGGAGAAATTATTCTTGATCCATAAATTTCCTTATTGAAAATTATTGACTCAGGTGGCATTGAGTCAAGGAGATCGAGTCCCCAATAGGAAAACAATCCCGAACAGTGTTCAGGTAGTCCTGTGGTCCCATGCTCTTCAATTATGGCAACACGAAGTCCTGCTTTTGCTGAAGAATATGCCGCTTGGGATCCATTCGCAGATCCCCCTACGATTACCAAATCGAAGTCATAATCTGCCACAAGATTTTCTTCAGTAGAAAGCATATAATTGCTGTGATTAGAACCTTTTTCGTAACTACCAATTCAATTATATCAAACAGGGAGAGTGGGGAACTATGAGTACCGAGGTGAAGCAAGTGATCGTTGTTCGGAGCGATTTAGGGATGGGTAAAGGAAAGATTGCAGCTCAGGCATCTCACGCTTCTGTCATTGCATCTTTTGAAGCAAAAAAACATGAACCCACTTGGTTTGATACCTGGTATCGACATGGGATGGCAAAGATTGTTGTAAAAGTCGCCTCAGATGAAGAGCTTCACAGAATTTTCCAATTAGGGGTCAAAAACAAGGTACCTCGTGCACTAATCAATGATGCTGGCCACACCCAATTGGCACCGGGAACCGCAACTGCAGTGGCTCTCGGGCCGGCACCAGAAAAATTACTTGATCCTATCACAGGATCACTCAAATTGATGTAAAATGAATTTAATTGACTCAGATTTTGGAATTGGAGCATATCAGTATGGTGGCAATCCATTAGGAGGAAGTATCAAGAATAATTATTCTGATTTCAAGGTGACTGAAGTTGATCCTACAACTAGTTTAGCTCTACCTCGACCTCCACAAGAATATAGTAACCCATTTGAAAGTGGTGGTATGTTTCTACTTGGCAGAGTTTGGCGTCAAGGGCATGATCATGGCAAAATGGTTAACCTCTTGGCGAAGACCTTTGGAGTTGCAGAGGAAGATGTATCCACTGCGGGTATCAAAGATGCAAGAGCAGAAATTGTTCAACTATTTTCAGTTTACAATCCCAGGAAGTCAGTTGCAGACCCAAGTATGTTAGATATTGGTCTGGAAATTGATGGCTTTTCAACATCAAGAGAACGTCTTTATCCAGGTAGAATGGGAGGGAATCATTTTGATATCAATATCCGTGGGTGCAAGATCATTGAAGAATATGAACTCGACTATTTTGGTGCACTTGCAGAGAACTCGTTGCTAAACTACTATGGATATCAGAGATTTGGATCTTGGCGGCCAATTACGGCATCTTTGGGGAGAGCAATAGTCCGTGGGAATTATGAGGAGGCTGTAAATCTCTACCTCGGCGGCAAATCCAATTTTGATGATGAGATTTACAGAGCACATTGGAGGGAAAATCAAGACCCCGATGAATTATTACTAATCTGGGATGGAATTCCTGACATTGAAGCAAAACTACTCAAACACTTATCAAAAAGAAATCATGACTATAGAGGAGCAACTTCAAAATTCCCCAAATACCTGATAAATATCTCTAAATCCGCATTTATTTCATACTTGACCAATATATATTTCTCAAAACGTGGTGACAAGAAAGAACCTTTGAGAGGTGAACGGGAATTTGATGAGAATATTGAAATTGCCCTTCCGTCTAATCGGTGGACCCAACCATTGAATCATATCTGGAAAGAGATATTTGACAGTCAGAAAATTGATCTGAAGAAAGATCTCGGTAAAATACGACATACATCACGACTTCTCTTTCTTTCACTCAGTAATTGGGAAGCAAAGTATATTGATGATACAACGGTGAATGTCAAATTTCAGCTGAAGAATGGTCAGTATGCCACCACAGTGTTGAGAGAACTTATGCAAGTTAACCCTGAAGGTTTCTTTTAGACATACGTGTAATGGGCATACATACCCAGAATGGCTCTAGTAACCTGAGAAAGCTCCATAGATGAGAGAATTTTGGATTTATCATCCTGTTTGACCTGAACCTTCAATTCTTTCTCGCCATCTGGAGGGAGCATAACTGTTGATGTAGAAACTGGGATAATTGGAGAGAGAAGGTCTTCAATCAGTTTCTTTGTGTTCTTGGTTTTCTCAAGGAAAGTAACTTGCTTGTCGGAATACTTAGCAAGTTGTGAGAGGAGATGATCCTTTGAGTTTGATATAATCCCCAGGTTTCCACTTTGAAGAATAATATAGATAGAACCTGAAGTTTCAATGATATTTGTTACTGAAAGATTGTTAAGATTTTTCTGTGATTTGGCAGCGTTTAGTAAAATGTTTCCAATTTCTATGTCAACCTCAGATACAATACCTCTTTCTAGCTTCTTATTACAATTATTACACAATCTTTTCGATGTGATACACAATCTGTCAAGAGTTAATTTCATGAATTCTCATTGTATTGTTAATATAAAAAAAATATGACAGGGCACACTCTACAGAAAAATTAACAAAACTCAGGCAAAATTCAAAGGTTGGAAACCTCATGGTATCTGCAAATACCCTCAATTAGGAATTATATTTATTTTCGAATTCTGATTGTAAGGAATCTATTCTCAAATTAATAGAATCATACCATTCATTGATCAGATCTTTTAATTCATCCTGAAGTACTGAAAGCGATTTTGGTGAATAACTGTACTGATATCCTCTAGACCCTGAGGGTTGTTTTTCCCTTGAACATAGCTCAATATCAGTCAATCTCTGGAGAGCTCGATTCACCTTTGTCCTCTCCCCTTCTTCCAATTCATCCATTAATTGTGTAACAGTCGCAGTCTTCAATTTTAGGAGAGTACAATACACGGTAAATTCAACGTAGTTCAAATTATATACGGAATGTAAGATTTCTTCACAAGTGGTTTCACTTGTAAGAAATTTGTTAATGGTGATTTGATTCCTCTTGAACATCTTACAAATTGAGTTAATATTATTCTTAAATAATATACTTTCTATCAAATGTGAAGGATTGACTTCAAATCGATATCGAAACATGCGATATGACCTGAAATGCCGATTTTTAAGGAGTGGTGCCCCTATGCCTTTTATTTAATCAGATCACATATACATAAAATAAGTGCATTAGTAAACCAATATGTATTTAAAATGATGATGAAATTCCAAAATACTATTGTCTAAAAAGCCTAAGTGTTTTTGGAAAATAGGAGAAAGGGATTCTCTTGACAAACTACGGATTCATAATTGATAATAGGTCTTGTATTGGATGTCATGCCTGTACTGTCGCGTGCAAATCAGAGCATAATGTACCGGTAGGTGTGAACAGGACATGGGTAAAGTATATTGAAAAAGGAACCTATCCAGATACAAGGAGATTATTCTCCGTTATGAGATGCAATCATTGTGAAGATGCACCTTGTGTTAACATTTGTCCTGTAACTGCATTGTATATCAGATCTGATGGTATTGTTGATTTCAGCGGTAGTCGATGTATAGGCTGCAGAAGCTGTATGCAGGCGTGTCCCTATGATGCATTGTATATTGATCCCCAAACTCATACTGCTGCAAAATGCAACTTCTGTTCGAATCGAGTAGATCAGGGGCTAGAACCTGCTTGCGTTGTTGTATGCCCTGAAAAAGCGATTATTGTGGGTGATATGGATGACCCAAATAGCAAAATAAGCAAGACCTTGGCACGAGAGACAGTGACAGTGAGAAAGCCTGAGAAGGGGACTGTCCCCAAGGTCTTTTACATAGATGGAGACAGTCTTATGCTGACACCAACCGCAACAGAGAGTGGTGGAGATTATATGTGGTCTCAGCAGAAAGCAGGCGTGGGACATTATGCCGGCAAGGAGTATGAAAACACTGCATTGAAACTTGGAGACCATACATCAGTGAAGACAAAATTTGAAACTAATGGATCTTTACCAGGAAGCC
>JAEOUB010000073.1 GCA_016839545.1 Candidatus Kariarchaeota archaeon
CAAGACAGGTTCCACAGTCCAAACAGGGACGCTCTCTTCCCTCGTAGCATGACCAGCTCAGCTCAAATGGTACTCCAATCTCAATGCCACGCCGGACAACGTCACCCTTTGTCATCTGCTGGAAGGGAGCATAGAGATATACAGGGTCCCAGAGGTTGCCCTGGTACAGTGCTTTGTCAAGTGCCTCAATGAATTCAGGTCGGCAATCAGGGTAGACTTCGTGATCGCTTGCGTGTGCCGCATAGGCCACATGACTTGCACCCACTGTCACTGCTCTTCCTGCGGCTATGGAGATAAATATCATATTCCGGTTGGGAACGATAGTGACTCGCTGAGTCTTGGTATCATACATCTCCTTGGGGACATCCTCACCGCCAGTTAGTGATCCCTTGGCAATGAGCTCGTTGATCGATGAGACATCCACTATCCGGTGACCAAGCTCATAATACTGCTCTGAAAACCGCTTGACAATCTTCTTGACATGATCCAGCTCTTTCTTGTGTCGCTGACCATAATCAAAAGACAGTGCCTCGGTAATTTTGATACCCTTGGCATGTAGGTCCCAGAGCATTGTTGAGCTGTCAAGTCCACCTGATATAATGGCAACCGCATTCTCGACCTCAACCGTCATACATTGATCAAGATGACCCTGGTATAAAAAGAAAGACAAAGCTACAATTCATTGATAGTCTGAACAGATCACGGTGGAAAACTATAATGGTACTCCATAATTACCTCTCCTGTATGGAGTGGTTTTCCTATCTAAAACACCTGGATGTCCCGGGCAAACTCAAGATATCTCACTCCATCATAGAGAAGCTGGTTGCCTCAGATCTGCAGCTGGTAGAGAATAGCGATATCCTGAATTTTGATGACATTGTCGATCATGGTTCATTATCACGTCAACAGGCTGAACTGGAAGAGACTATCAAGCGACTGTCGGTAAAAGAGACCGCCTTCCATATTGCACAACTGGAATATGAGAAAAAGGAGGCAAGGTTCCTGGAAAAGACCAATTACAACAGTATCAAACTTGACCAGATCTATGCTGAGAAGGATCTGGTCCTGAAAGATATCAATGACAGTGCCCTGCTTGCAGCAATTGCTGACAGAGACTGGGACCTGATTGTCAGTGAGATAGCTGATATCATCTCGGTGATTGGGAGGGATGTGGACATCTTTAACTCCAGGATTGAATTTCTTCTCAAGCTCTGGGTGCAACTGTCCCGAGATCTCTCAGAGAAGATAAAGAGTTTTGAGTATCGGGGGATGAAAGTCATCTCCACCAATCTACGGCTGAAACTGGTTCCTATCCTTGAAGAGTTCAAAACAGCACTCAAGGACCATCTGCTCAAAGAGGAATCACTGTCTCGAGGAAGGATCGAGATTGAGCTGATGGATATGGTCAAACAGGCACGTGAAGATCTTTACGGAGATTTGACCGGTTCTCAGGTCGTGCTTCTAGATGAGATCAATCCTGAATTGACAAAGGAGGAGCTGATCAGGATTATCAAGGATGAAAAGATCCGTGAGGACCTGGAAGTTCTGTTAGAAACTGATAAGATTGAGATACGCATGAAAAAGGTCATAGACCGATTGATATAGGTCATTTTCTAAGAACTCCACCCTTAAGACTGAGATCATCACAGGGTTACCATGGATGAATTTCTTACAACCAAATGGAAATCCACACGTGTGGATACCCCACCTATGACCGCTGAAGAGGCTGCAGATCATCGATCCAAACTTGGCAATGGGTGGGACGTGACTGATGGCAAAATGCTGGAGAAGACCTTCAAATTCACCAACTTCAATCGAGCCCTGCAATTTACCACAGAAGTGGGCAATTTCGCAGATGAGAAAAATCATCATCCTGACATTCACCTCGCCTGGGGAAAAGCCAAAGTGGTCATCTGGCCGCACAGAATAAATGGATTGGCCCTAATGGATTTTGTTTGGGCCGCACATGTTGAGAAGATCTATCAGGATACCTACGAGGGACTTTTGCCCTCATGATGATTTGACTTCTTTCATCCAGGTGAGATCGGTCCCAATACAGATTATATCATTCTCAGATGATAACTTGGATGTCCATGCGGTGATCTCCAGTACCCGTACCTGACCACTGGGGATAGTGAGTTCCATGCTGCAGTGCTTTGTATTCAGAGATTCGTGAATACAATTATACATCTCAGGAGAGATCTCCCGCAGGTTTTTACCTTTGAGTTCAACTTCGGATTTTCCAAGATAGAGATTGGAAGCATCATTGGATTGAATTATCATCCCCTCTCTGTCAATACTGAGATAGAAATCTGAGACATTATCTCTGATCTCCTGAATTGTCTGCCTGTAGTTGACCATCTGCATGAGGTATGCCTGGGATAACAGCTTTTCATTGATCAGAGGCATAAAATCCGCCAGGAAATCAGTAATTCGATCCACTTCTTTCAGAAATATTATTCGTTCAAGAGAGTAGACTGTGATGTATCCGTAGATGATCTGGTCAACGAACATGGTATGAAATATTGCAGATTTCCAGCCAGAGTTCACCATATATTCCTTTTCTGTGGAATGTACCGGGTCTTCTTCCTCTATATTTTCCACATCATCGATAACCACCAAGTTGGGACCGTCCAACAGACTGCGAACAATGCCTTCAGGCTGGACATATTGCAGTTGCTTAGTATCCTGGTTAAGACCCACTCTGGTGTTCTCTTCAAAATTACCCACTGCATACCGGGTAGTGAGAGCAATCGGATCTCGGGCGAGATCAACGAAGGTAAGCGATACATACTTATCCTCAATATTGGCGACAGGAAGGTTATCTCGAAGTAATGTGGCGAAGTTGCTACACTCTGAAACGTCCTCAAAATGGAAGTTCATCAGCTTATCAAAGAGATCCTCCTGCGAGTCTTCCATCGTAGATAGAGATACTGATAAGATAATAAAGCCTTTCAACAGAAGTGAGATTAATCAGTGTAAACGATAGAAGAGTGAGCAGGTAACAAATATTGTGGGGTAAAACACCGGATTGATCCGATCGTGGTTAAAACATTGAAAAAGACAGAGGACTGACTTCAAGTATGACATTATCTGTTGATGGCAAATCTTTCAAAGAGGACGGGAGAAGGGTCATTCTGCGTGGAGTCAATCTTGGAGGGTCAACAAAGATGCCACAAGGAGAGGAGACTCACCTGCCAAATGATTTTGCCAATCATCGTGAGGTGTCATTTGTAAATCGTCCATTCTCTTTGGATGATGCCCCTGAGCATTTTGCAAGATTACACCACTGGGGATTCAATTGCCTTCGGTTGCTTACCACATGGGAGGCGATTGAACACAAAGGCCCAGGTCAGTATGACCAAGCCTATCTCGATTACTTCACAAAAATAGTGGAAATTGCAGGAGATTACGGATTTTACGTCTTTATCGACCCTCACCAGGATGTATGGTCTCGGATGACAGGTGGTGACGGTGCTCCCGGCTGGACACTGGACGCCGTGGGCCTTGATATCGAGGCAATGACCACCAATGGTGCAGCCAAAGTCATGCAGTACCATTACCCCGACAATTACTATGCCATGGAGTGGTTCATGAATTATGGC
>JAEOUB010000074.1 GCA_016839545.1 Candidatus Kariarchaeota archaeon
ACCACGCTGTTTTCCAACTGCTCTGGAATGCTTTCAATCCCTGAAAGACAGTGTTTCGATACACCTCAAAATCATTCTCTTCAAAGCTGATGGTCTTGCGGCTACCATCACTCTGAAGGATCGTGAGTTTGTCTCCCTTCTGAAGTTCCTCCGGAGGAATTGAATTTCCCATGGGATTTCTGAGTATCACAAAAAGAATGTTGGTAATTGCAGTATCGATCTTTGTATTCCAGTCTTGCTGTATTTCCACCTTGCCTAGAAATTTGAACTCGTAGGCATTTCCATTGATGTATGTGGCAAGCTGTCCCAATGAGGCCAAAGCGACAATGACACCTACTGCTTTCCAACCCCATTTCTGAGCAAAATACAGTATTGCCACAGATCCAGCTGCCAAAACCAGCATCATAATCAATGTGTTCATTCTCTGCGATGGGGTTGATTTCACCTTGTATTCTCCTCGAACATAAGCTGGCATGTTATCACAGTCTGGACAGCTGGATGGCATCTTACTCGCCAAGCTAAGCAGGTTATCCTGGGTAATCGATACCAAAGGATGCCCATTGAGACATCTGAACGATGCCCTACCCTCCTGTTCTCTGATCTCATCCACGTATATCTCCTGTGCAACTATTTGGGTACCATTCACAGGAGTGGAGACTGTCGTCGCCTGGATATGTTCAACAAGATTGGGGCCCGCTGCGATTAGGGGTTTTTGTGTGGGTGCTCCACAGGATGTACAGAACTTGGGTCCGCCGAGAAGTTTCTGTCCACATGACTCACAGAAAGAAACTGAAACAGTCTCATTTTGGGGCAACATGGTACCACAATCTACGCAGACAGATCTATCATCACTGTTATTCATAAAGCAATGAGTGCACTGCATATCCTCCATTAACTATGCTTAATATATTTTCTTTTTGGATACCAATTGTACTCAATGGTGATCATTTTCCAATATGAAGAAATGTACCATATCTCATACGGGAGATCTTCAAAGTTCAACTTATCGCCACTAGTCCTCTCGTTAATTGCAGTTTTTTTCTCCGAATCTCACCTTTAAGAAGAAGAATGCGAAGTATTCATTATGGTAGACACGGTATTTATCATCAATTCGTTTCTTCTTGGCCTTTCTGCCAGTTTTGCACCGTGTCTCTTCCCTGTGTTGCCTACTTTCATGGCATATCTCTTCCAGAATGAGGAGGGATCAAGTTCCAAACGAGGTCTTCTTGCGGCTCTCGCAGTAGTCGGCGGAGTGATGACTGTATTCCTCATACTGAACCTAATCTTCTCCTCGTTTGGAAATCAGTTGGGGCTCTTTCTGTCTGATAATTACCTGCAGTTCAGGTTCATTCAGGGTCTGATCCTTGTAATTCTTGGGATCCTTCTGTCATTGAACGTGACTGTGGAAGGGGGTTTTCTCTCGGGACTGACTACCAAGGCAAATGAGATCATAACCTCATCTTCCAATCCCTATATCCAGTCGTTTCTCATTGGTATCTTCTTTGCAGTACTGGCATCGCCCTGTGCATTCATCGTGTTTGCCACCTACTTCTCCTATATTATCATCAATCCTGGAGTGCTCAATGCAATTATTCTGACGGTAGCATTCTCACTTGGTGCCGGTGTCCCCTTCTTTATTCTGGGAGGCATTATTCCTGAGTTGCAGACCACAGTTCTCAACAACAAAGACAAGGTATTTCGTTACCTGCCTGTTGTAACTGGGATTATTATCGTGGCTGTTGGTATCTTTCTCATGTATGATGCTCAACGAGCACTGACGATCTGGTTTGGAGGGTAACAAATGCGGCGATATACAGTACTACTTCTCATCCTGCTTGCCGTTCCGATTACTGCAACAGAGGTAGGCACTACACACGATTTCGAGTTCACACTGCTTGGTGGTGAGACCAAGTCCCTATCAGACTACTCGGATAAACCGGTACTGCTCGACTGGACAGCAAGTTGGTGTGGATTGTGCAAGCAGAACCTCAAGAATCTTGACACTATCTACTCTGAGTACAGTGATCGTGTTCACTTTATCACTCTGAGCTATTTTGGGTCAGGTGATGATCTGGATGATGTCCAGGATATCAAGAACATCGGACCCTACCCATG
>JAEOUB010000075.1 GCA_016839545.1 Candidatus Kariarchaeota archaeon
CTTTCCTGTTTCATTTGCATTCACAAATGCTTCAAACGACTCCTTTAGCATTGATCTGATGGCATAGTGATAGATCTTAGGATCAGTATCCTCTGCCACCTTCTGATATTTCTGACCAGCTTCTCTGTAGTTTGCCAAGCTTCTCCACTCAATGTCTGCCTTCCTGAAGTACATACCTGCTTGTTCATATGCTTTTGCAGCAAAATAGTTGTAATTTTCTTTGGCAAACCCTTTGGCAATATTTTCTTGCAAATCTGCAATTTTCTCATAATCCTCCGTTGACTCAAGTCCCAAAGTGGCAAGTTGAAGCATTTCCCATGCAGTATAAACAATTTTACCATCTAGGGCGGCTTTTGCAGCATCAGCTAATTGTGACGATAGCTCAAATAGGAGAGAATTATCTCGTATTTTCTTGAAATGTTCTGCAACAATTGCAAAATCACGTTCAGGTGGCATTTGACCCAATTCGGCTTGATACTTCATCCTGTTCAATAATAGAATAACCTCTGTTCTCGGATCTATAGGTTTGAAGACATGAGAAATTAATTCCCAAAACGCTCTGGACTCTACAGCGAAATAGCCGTCCTGTGTTTTGTTAATCATTAATGCGTTTGCAAGTCCGTCTAATACCTCCAAACTGTGAATTTTTTTGAAATCATCTATTCGGTATAGATTTGTAGAATTTCCTGACATATCTCTAAGAAATGCAATTTCCTCGGAGGTCATTCCAAATGTCGTAGAGATGTTATTAGCGTCCAGAGAACTAGGATCGAGCTCTTTGGATATAATTAACTGTCTGAGGGAGAGATCAAAAGGAAATCGTGTACTCGTAGAGACCACTGTTTCCCTGTCGGACTTCACAAGCTTCCCACGTCTCCTGATCATCAGCTCAGATTCATTAAAATCAAATTGGTCAAGAGCAAGATGCAGAACGTAGTCTTCAGAGCCTGGTTCGTCTAATCCAAGATGATGATTGATGTCTGAATGTGAACTGGTAACAAGCAAGAGAGAATAGTTCTCTTTTTTCAGTATTTTAGCGATCTCAGGGATTACCTTCAGAAGACTAAGAAAACCGTAATTTGCAAAACGATCCAAGTCATCTAGGAACATCCCATGTTGTGTTTTCTCCTCTCTCATGGCGATTTCAACCTTTTCGAGATCTTCGAAAAACTGTTTTACTTGAAGATTAATTGACTCAGGAGTCACAGGAAGGTCAGATGCCTCAGGAGGGGCTAACACATCAGCTATTTCTACATGTCGTCTTCTCTGGAAAAAACCTCGCCATTCAGGAGCCATCTCATCGATGACTTGCTTTAGGTCTGTGAGAAAGGTTATTGCTTTTTTTGGAGAGTATGGAACTTCGACAGAGCCTGTAGCCACTCTTTCAAGTTCAGTCATCATTCTGAATTTTCTCATTAGGGATGATTTACCAACACCAGCTAACCCACTGATATGGACCCACCTAACGGTAGGATTGGATCTTATGTACTCCATTAATACATCATGGAATTTGTCAATGCTCTCATTTCTCCCCACAAAATCATTGGGGTTAGTAGGGCCTGTTAGTTGTTCGAGAATGAAATCCAATGCTACAGCACTCATCCTTATGTAATCTGAGAAATCAGATTATCATAGCTTATTCGGAGAATCATGTTATAAAAAAATGTATAAAATCAGCGATGTGATTTGTCCCATTTTTAGAGCTTGATCGCTACATCACGTAATTTTGATGGAGTCCCGAAGTCCAGCCAATGGATAATTGGGATCAATGGTCAATATAGCTTTCTCCGCAATCGGAATGAGTTCTTTCACTGGATTTTCCTCCAATACCTTAGCCATCTTTCGTAGAGCTCGAGGTGTGGCGAATTGACTTAGCGCCCAATAAGATGCCATCTTGATCTCAAGATCATCGTTCCCGAGTTGATCGAGGAGCAAGCCCTCAGCTTCAATATACCTTAGTATACCGAGAGAGAAGATCATGCCTATTCTTGACCCCCGATCAATTTCACTACCATCCCTTAGATTTGAGATAATGGAATCGGGGTCCAGCAGATTCATTCTCGCTGCCATAATCGCCCCACCAAGCCTAACAGATTCGCTCTGAATTTCTTGAATCTTCAGGAACTCGGTCTCGAAGATCTTGGGATTATTCTCAATCCACCTGAAAGTGGCATACCTACCCCCTCGGGCCAACCCCGAAGCGATATCCATTACTGGATCTTCCAATGGCTTGTCTCGCAGAAAGAGTACGAATATGAGAGCAAGAGGGATTATCCTCCAGCTAAAATTCACAGTTGAACTTCTATCCGTCCAAATTATGACATTCAGAAAGAACAGAATAAATCCGCTAATAAACAGGTTCGATCTCCAACGTGCCGAAAAGAAGTAACCGTGTGCATATGCTTTGGTCATCCCATATATCCCACCCGCGAAAATTAAAGTTGGTAATATAACGAGAAATACAACGAAAGTCAAGATTTCAAGTGATGTTAGCCCTATTGTCTGCCTGTAGGTTGCAGACAAAAATAAAAAGTATAGAAATATGAAACCACCCAAGATGGCGTTACGATAAGGATATCCGTACCAACCTTTCACAGACTCAATGAACTTTATGTCTCGCCTAACATCGATTGGCAGCTCACCTTCAAAAAGATCTGAAGATCTGTGAAAACCTGGAATCCCTTGAGGTACGGGGAGGACTCTGAATAAGAATCTGATAACGAATCCTATTACAAGAATAGCCACGATAAACCCTAGCAATGCACCTAATTGGGACAACACGAAATAAAATACAAGATCAATCAAGATAAATGCAAAACCAAAAATGAGTATCCCAAACCATTGATCTTTGAGAGAAGAGTATAGTGAGGTAATAATCCTGAAGACCTCTTCATATCCCACTATGATCAAGAACGGTGCTAAGACCACCAACACGATCTGGATATAAACTAAATAGATACCCAATGAGTCTGCAAATGTGATTTCAGAGTCCAGAGGGTTGTATGGACCCAAATTATCCGGAATTAGTTTCAAAATTACTTCCTGAAATTCAAGTCTAGTATCTAATAATCGGATGAATAAACCTGCAACGACCACGGCTACAAAATTTCCAGTTCGCCACATTATGATCCCTAGAACGATACCAAGCAATAATGAGTCAAAGAGATCGAATAGATAGTAAATCGGTTGGGAGAAAATGCTTATTCCGCTCGTGAAAGCTGTGGCTTGCAAAACTGCGGGCATAAAAACAATACCTGCAGATCCGAGTTGATATCCTCTCGCCTGAGATGCCATCAATCCACGAAGTAGTATTTCAAGGGCAATGTAACTGATTATGAATGAAACCAATACCAAATCCTTCTCAGTATCCGTCAATAGATCCCAGAACCGAGCTCCACGAACAACACCATAATCAATTTCCACAATATTTGGTTCTGTTGGGATTAAACCTGCAGGTCCTAGAACAAGTTCTAAGAGAAACCTGACAAAATACACTGCTCCAAAATATAGACCTGTCAGAGGTGCGATATAAATGAAGGATTTAGGAAGCGAAATTCTTGAAACTCGGTCAGAGTAGGTCAGCTTGTTTTTCTTCATCTCGTAATCGGAAAGAATGATGACACCAAGTGCAGTGATAAAACTACTAAGAATATTTGCCATCATCAGTGATGGAGAGATCCTCTCATAATCGAGGAGCCCTAATCCACCAAATTGGACCGGGGCAAGAGCGAGAGTTAAGGCAAACTGTAGAATTAATGCAATGATCACCACAGGGAAGTAAATTCTGAAAAAACCAGACAGAAATGTGGATGCATGAAATTGGTTGAACTTGTGCTCCAATCTTTTAGGACTGACATAAAAGCGAACGATACCTACTATGCCAATCGTTAGAGCTAAAATGAATACGAATATAATGAATGAGATAAATCCCCCATTTCCCGTCAACGATGAAACAAGAGACGTACCAAGGACTAATGAAAGAACAAGAATTACGATAAAGAGTGGAATACGATATCTTTTGATCAGATCCATTATAGGATCTGAAGGATTACTCGTTTCCTGGGTCATTCGTCCACCTCCTCGAAAGTGAGGATCGCATCAACATGGGCTCTTGTAATTGCAGTTCTTTGTTTGAAAAATCGGCGAATACGAGCCACAATCAACCCTGAAATTGTAAGAACTGCTAGAACTACAGTTACTCTTAATCTGATATTTGCCTGGACTTCAAAAGTTTCTTCAGTTTCATTATCTTCTTCGTTGATCTCGGTTACCTCGTTATCAATATCTACCATGACACTTACGCTCATTGATTCCTGTCGATAGGGAACGAATTCTCGAATATTGTACTCTATTGTATCGTTAACTTGGAGGAAATCGTACCTCTCATCGATAACAACCTCATCATTTAGTGAAACCTCAATCCTGAACGTACTTGCAGGGAGAGTCCCATTCGCCGTGATAATGATTTGAATGATTTGACCAGTGTACTCTTCTACGGGTCCGGGGATTACCGACACCGATGTAACCGCTAAATTTGCAAATCGATACCAAGTACCAGACAATCCAGTGATATTTTTGAAAGATTGAGAGTTTAAAGGCAACAGCACAAATGAAGATGATGGAGACATTGGATGACCAACTTTCCCTGGTGATATTGCCATCCCAAATAACTCATCAGTGGCCAAAATAAATTGGCTATCTTCAAGACTATTAACACTGATCGCCTGCCGAATAAATCCGATCTCTGATTCCCTACTTTCAACTACATAATCAGATACCTCATAATCGTACCTTGAAAAGTTGAATTTTGTATCCTCACCACTTAAACTAAAATGAGATGAGTATTGTGATGGAGTAAGGAAGAGCTCACCTGCTCTCATTTCATCTATCGACATGAGTTGAATAGTACTACTCCTGATCAATCCTCCATATGCCGTCTTGATTCTAATATTTGCCTCGGCGACTCCACGAGTAAGATTAAACCCACGAAGCAATGGATCTAACTCTATTTCTATGGGTTCGAATATTTCTAAAATTTCGGTTTTGCCATTGGCAAAATAGAACTTGGCCTCTGTGGGTTGAGATGGATTTATTGAAAGGTAGCTTAACTCCACTTCATCAGGTCTTAGTGACGAAATACTGGAATCAAAATAGTAATTTGATCCTTGCAAATACCTTGGAACTGCCATGGACGCAGACATTCCCTCCTCGGTATCTGAATAGAATGCCCCTAATGTTGGATAACTACTGTTAATATAATCGCCTTTACTGATTGAGATCGATACAGGACGAGCAGGGAGGCTGAGAACTTCAACTCGATGTGATCCTGATAGAGATTGGATCTGCACCTCTGCACCTGGGTCAAGGCTTAGAATGCTGATTTCACCGTCAAATGGTGCGAAATACTCGAACCCCATCATTCTGCGAGGTAGTATTGAATACCCGAAAGATGAGTCTGTAAATATGTCTTCAGTTGACCTTTGACCCACTATTTGGACTGGTGATGTGGTTCGAATGAGAGAACCATTTGTAAGTCCAAAATTATCTGTTGGATTGAAAACTATCTTTGTGGGTTCTTGCAACTGAGCAAAATTTGTACCAATTGAATTCTGGGCAAATGAGGTAATTAGCAAGGTGGGAAAGAGAGTATACAAGGCAATTTCAGATTGACCATCTTTGTGACTACCATTGAAGACCAAGGGAATATAATAATCAAAAAAGTTGGGGCTCCCACCTCCACCACCTCCTCCAGGGTTACCAGCTTGAGGGGGGGCATCCTCATCTCCACTTGAAGATGCAGAAACTGACAGTCCCGGGGCTGAAGACAATATCAAGAAGGCAAGTAAAATCCAAACTCCTCTCATAATTACATTCCTCGCTGTTTAGCGGTAAAGTATGCAAGAAGTACTTTCTCAACAAGGTTCTCTGTGTAGCTTTCCACTACTTCAATTTTCAGGCCTCTGAGTTTTCGCTTGAATTGTTGCAACTTACGCCTCTGGGATCCTATTTCATAAGCATAGATACCAGCCGTTATAGGGTCAGCAAAATCTGCAACTACAGGTTTTTTCTTTTCAGGGTCCATGAACTTAATTTTGCCCACTTTTTCAGGGAGAACAAATTCCTCACGGTCGGTTAGTTGAACAACTTTGACTTCATGATTAAACCCTTTGGCGATTCTAAAGCTCTTAAGTAGTTCATCAGTCTCCTCGTGCAGGTCACTGAGTACGATAATGAGGCTTCGTTGGGTTAATGTGGTGGCTATTTGCTTTAAAGCACCTGCCATTTGGGTTTTTCCTGCAGGTAGAAGACCAAGCAGTTTCTTGTAAACCAAAAATTCCTGTGATTTTCCCCCTCGAGGGGGAATGAACTCTTGGAAACCTTCTGAGAATGCTCCAAACCCAAAGAAGTCTTTGTTCATAATACTTGCATGAGTCAATGAAGC
>JAEOUB010000076.1 GCA_016839545.1 Candidatus Kariarchaeota archaeon
CCTGTGAGATTGACATCGTGAAAATAGGCATCAGGACCTTAGTTAGGAATTTGAAGAAACGGTTGGTAATCATTCCATTTTCCTGCGTAGCGAGGTTGGTCCCGGTAAGACCTGGATGAGCCCCAACGCTGGTTGCATCAATTCCATGTTCTTCAAATCGCCTCTGTAATTCGAGTGTGAAATGAAGGTTGGCCACTTTACTTCGGTTGTATGCCTGAGCAGGGTCATAGTCTTTCATCTCCATGTCGTCAAAATCGATGATACCACGCTTGTGTGCATTACTACTGATGGTAATGACTCGTGATCCAGGCGTTGCTGTGATGACTGGAAGCAGATGAGCTGTTAGTGCATAGTGACCCAGGTGATTGGTTCCAAATTGGAGCTCATGTCCCTGAGGAGTAGTACGCTGTGGAACCATCATGATACCGGCATTATTGAACAGGTAATGCAATTGGGAGTATTTGGAAGAAAATTCTTCTGCAAATCGCTTGATATCATCGAGATCTACCAGATTGACTCTCATGATTGAGATATTTGCATCAGGTTGTTTTTTCTGAATTTTTGCAAGTGCAGCCTCTGCTCTATCCACACTACGAGAAGCCATGATGACCTCAGCACCCTTGAGAGCTGAGACCCGAACGGTCTCATAGCCGATCCCTGAGTTACCTCCAGTCACTACAACAATTTTGCCTGTAAGATCGGGGATATTATCGATGGTCCATTTCTCCATAAACTGATATCAATTTTCAATGTAAATAGTCTTGGTATTGAGGACGATTTGGTAAGGCATAAGATCGTGTGACGATTGATAATGATGGTTACCGATGAAACGATGAATATACGATGGAATGTAAACTGAATACAATTGAGAGCTTCAAATCAACGAATAGTTAAAACCACGAAAAAGAAAAGAATGTTCTGACAAATATCGATGAATAATTTAGTATGATTCGAGAATTCCAGGACGCTCAATATAGATGATCCCTTCGGCTTCTAAAATGGTAAACAGGTAAATAATGGAGATAAGATCCATCTCCACTCCAGGTAAACTGGTGAAATTCCTCATCGATGCCATCTCATTCTCCATCATCACTCTAACAAACTTGTCAATCATGGCAATATGAGCATCAGTTATGACCGAGTTCTCATCATCCCTGAGGGTCTCCAACTTCTCTTTAGAGTAATCATCGATGAAGAAGTGGACTTCATGGCTGGCCAGAATAGTCTTGATGAACATCAGATCAAATTCCGTTGGAGAGGAATGATAGTTGTCACTAATGTAACGCATAGTATCGACCAACAGTCCCAATGTGGTTGCAGGAAGGATCTCAAGGATACGGACTAGCTGCAAGAGCCATTGTTCGAGCTCTGCAGTGAACACAGACCCCGAAGGGAAAATATCAAGTTGTATCATACCCATATCAGACATCAAGGTGGTTATAGCAATCTCAGACTCATGATCGAAACGCCCAAATTTGATCTGTGAGAGTATCATGTAGTCGTGGATGACAACATGAACACCAAAATCATTGGGTAATTGAGTGACATTAATCAGTTTGATTCCAGCCTGCACACCTGTATTCGGAGCAGGTATATTTCCTGCAGCCCGAACTTTTGGTACCTCAAGCTGTGCAAATGTTCTCACATTGTACTCCGCATCCACAGATAACTGGTTCACTCCTGTAAGAGAGTCCTTGCAGATGTGGATGTCAGAATAGGTCACCAACCCGTTCATAGATTGACTGACGAGATGCAGATGCTCATCATCATACCAGCCAAGCTGACGGATCTTTTGACAGATACCGCACTGATAACTTGCTCGACCGGTCTTGCGGGTTGACACTGATTACAGTTACAAGAACTAAAATAAAAGCATTTGAGATTCATTTGATTAAATCGGTCTGATTTGCTCATATCTCTGATGAATTTTTCACCTTAGTCGGTCCGGGATTGTTCAAGAGATTTGGTAAAGGCAATCAGGTCAACTAATGCCTTGTGAAGGTTTCTCTCTCCACCACCAGTTACATATTCATTTGCGATCCTTGCCAGAGCTATACCCATCTTCGTTGGTATCAGATGAGAGCCAGCTGCGGCATCGTTGCTCACCGCTTTTGGTGGTCCACCAGGGGTTGACGGAGGTCCGGGTACACCGGGAGGACCGGGTGGTGCTGGACCTGGGGGCCCAGGTGGGGCAGGACCGGGAGGACCACTGGGTTTGGGCGGACCCGCAGAAGAATCTGATTTTGACTTTAACTCTGGAGCTTCCACAAACATGGTGTTCAGGAGGTTCTGGAGATCTTTGGTGGCAAAGTTACTTGCCATTGCTATGATACCAGTGATACTTTTGAGTCGTGACTCAAAATTCTCATTGATATTGGCAGCCAGAGGATTATACCCTCGACCTTCATATTTCGCAAGAAGGAGCGGTGTCATGATATTGAGAATGATCTCTTTTCCTTTAATCATCTCTAGAGTCTCATTTCGTGTACGGTTCTGAATAGAGGCATCTACCTGAGGTTCCAGAAATGAGTTGATTTTTTGCCAGATCTCAACAATCTCTCCCATGCCCTCCCTGACCAGGAGAAATTCGTACATCCATTTCTGCCTCTCAGTAATCAATTCTACCTGAGATGATGTAAAGCGAATACTTCCTGAACTACCAGTCTGGTTGATAAGCTTGATACGCTCTTTTGTTGCCTGTATCAGTGATAAAAAGGGAGTATGAAGCAATTCGTAAGACGGATCAAAGTAGTAGCTGACAATCTGCTGGAAATCATCGTCTGCAACAGTTGTGTAAAGCGTGTAGACCTGCTCTTCCAGTTCAAGATGTTTCTGTGCATAATGCATCACAGACAGAACTTCACGGATGGCATCACTGGCAGTGTCGAAACCCATGTAGCTTGTTGATGTATCACCGATGGGCTTTGTCAGCACCCCTATGTATCTTGAGAGTCGAGTAAGTTCATCAAATTCCCTGAATTTAGAACGTAGCACGTTCAGGAAATTCACCACCTCTTTTGCTTCAGATTGGGGTAGATTCCCCCTATCCTCAATTGGGGTACTGAACATATCATCGAGAAGATTGGATTGTACCTCCTGATCGATGACACCAAAATTATCAAGGAATATCATATCAGATAGTCTCTGAAATGAGATAGTGATACGTGATTTGGCGAAAATTGAGAGATCAAGAGCAACTTGATCGAGAATATCTTCATCCATCACATTGAGTATACGTATCAACTCTGGGTTGATCATCCAGCCTTTTTTCAGGATGTTGAAGACAGTCTTGAGAAAAACAATGGAGAACATGTCCTGATCTTCCTTGGTGCGTTGCCATTGCAGTTTGGGAATATCTGCAACTGAATTTATATCGGTCCCCATTGGAAGGGAGAGCTGCTTTATGGGAATATCAAATGTAGGGCTTTGCTCGTTTCGACTGACAATTTTTGCCTGACGAAGAATTGAATCATACAGAATCCCTGCTTGAGTGATCCGATCATCTCGCACACGGGGGTCCTTGTATGTCTCATACAGCTCGTAGGATATTCGAAGACGATCGTGATCCTTGATAGTCAGCTGACTCCCGATCATCCCAATCTTGGTTCCTACTTCGAAGTAGAGAGCCGGATCTAGAATGAGAGTGTCAATGGCTTGACGATACTCGTTGAGAGTAACTGATTCTGTATCCAGATTATCCAGATTGAGTTCTTCCTGTATTTGTTGTAAGAGACTTTCATCATCAGTGTGGATTGTGAGGTACTTTGCCTTTCCTATTGCAATGACTCCATTGACAATATCATAGGGGCTTGTTATACCATCGAAAACAAATCCACTGCCCACGAGTACAGTATCATGTTATCCTATTTAAATTGAAAATACACAAGTTGGATATTCGGTGAGATGAAACGATGGAACTAGGAGAGTAATTCTATCCGATTTAGGATCTGAGTGTATACCGATGGATCATCAAATACATTCAATATCCGTCTGAGCAGAATGGGCGAGTCAATACGATCAAGAACCTGGTAGAGGATGTCACTAGATCTAAACTTGATTACAAGACTACACAGAGTGTCCTGATCCTGTACAAAATGGATGAGAGATTGTGCCAATAATGGACTGATTGATTGTTGAAGATAGGGAAGTACCTGATTTTCACTCAAATCGGTTGAGGGTCGTTTGGTGAGAGAGGAGAAGAGTGCAAAATTTAGATGTGGGTTTGATTTGTGAATAACATGATCAATCAGAGGAAGAGGATCATCAAAGTGATCAAAAATGGGGAGATAACGGAACCTCCCTGATCTTACAATTTCAAGCAGGGTCAGATCAGACAACTTCGTGAGCAGATATTCCTGGATCACCGCATTATCCAACCTCTCCAGCAGGTACAGGTATGACGATTCACTGAGGTTTGCAAGGAGCTGGATGATCATAGTGGAGTAGGTTGAAGGGTCAAGATCTTCGGGATCTGGGGGCAGTAGCTGGTGTCGCAGATCCACTTTCTCCAGAAACGCAAGGATAGCCTGGACATGTATGGACTCATACTCAGCGAGTACAGGTTCTACACTTTGATGCAAGAAATAGTGATCCATGAGTAACTAGACAAGCTTCAATATTTAATCTGCGTAGATGTAGTGAAAAATAGGGGTGAGTTACCCTTCAAAATAGTTTGAGAGATTTCCCTCAAGATTAATATAGGACAGCTCAAAAATTGATATGGGTGAGTCTTCAGCGAATTCATGAGCTCATGGCTTCGGGGTATCTTAGCGACGCTCTCGAAAACTTAGAGCAGATGTCACCATCAATTGACGCTGAGACTTATTTTCTACTCAGGGCAGATCTGCTTGACAATCTGGGCCTGATCGGTGAGGCGCTGGATAGTCTCCAAGAGCTCACAATTGAGGACCCTCTGGTAGATCAAAAGCCTGAATATCACCTGCGTCATGCAGCCTTGTTCTGGAAACTTGGAGAACGCGAGAGTGCCCTCAAACTGCTGGATCTCATTGAGTCAATGACCGAATTAGAGCCTGAAAGATACAAGGATCTACTGGGTGAGACCTACCGGCTCAGAGGTGTACTGATGCTTACAGCCTCAGAATTTGATGAGGCCATGACCCACTTACAAAAAGCGGTGACTATATTCCAGGAGAATCTATCTCTGAAAATGCTGGTTGGTACTTTGCAGAATATTGCAGTCATCCATACCAGTCGAGGACACACAGATCAGGCACTTGAGGTACTATTCCAGTGTAAGGAGCTGGAAACGGATGATCAGACGATCAGATCGTATATCCTGTGTAGCATAGGTGAGATGTATGAGCAACTGGGCAACCTGGACCGTGCGATGGACTATTACACCCAGGCACGAATACTTGCTGACCTGTTTGACATCTCTGAAACAGAGGCAAGATCATTTTGCAACCTGGGGAGTATTGCTTTGAGACTGGGAAACTGGGATGAAGGATTTCTGTTCTTTAGCCGTGCTCTAGAGATATTCAGACAGACTGGAAATCAATTTGAGATCTCACGAGTTCTTACCACAATGGGTCGGATCTACCGTGAGCTGGTGATCACAGATCGAGCACTTGCTGCATTCCATGAGGTCAAGTTCATGCTTCAGACACTGGACAGTCCCTTGGAACTTGCCCGTGTCCTGTTTGATATTGTGACGACCTTGTGCCGAGTGGGAAGGTGGTCAGAAGCAGAGGAGGAGCTGGAAGCACTAGAACGGCTTCATATCCAGCACCGCTTACCCGAGACAGGACAACTACTCTACTATGCACGTATCAAGATCCTGAAGTCAACTGGTTACGGCCCAAGTATAGAACAAGCAAGAGGTATGCTCCATAACATGCTCCAGATTGACCAGGTATCTAAACTACACCTCTCCATGGTTACAGATCTTCTTGAGATGGAACTGGACACGGTGATCACGAGTGAGTGTGGAACATCTGGAGTGAGTTACCTGGCAGAGAGTCTTCACAAGCTGGCACAGTTTGACAGGTCACCAGTATTGGTACGATCAACACTGATGTTGCTAACCTATGCCCATATGCTTGAGAGACAGTCTGAGCAGGCAGCCCTGGTGAAAAGTCAGATTGATGTGCTGACTTCTGACCAGCAGATAGGTGGTGAGATCTACCAGATGGGCTATCAAACCTCTTTTCTTCAAAAATTCAGAATAAACTATGCGGATCGCGTCGACAATCTTGAGCTATTGGCTCACATGCGTGTACTTTTACTTGCCCTTCCCATGAGATATTGATATCAGAGAAACTTGTTGATGTACTCGATAAGAAGCTCAGTGCTTCTACCAGAGGTGATGTAGGAGTCAAGGGTGTCGAGGAGGCTTTTCTCATCCTCGGTGATCTGACCATCCTCGTTGGCAACTTCCTCAGCCTTGAGAACAATGGTATGCATCATCTTGGTGAGTTCCTCCACCATCTCGGGAGTGTTCTTCCCAGACTCCACAAGAAGCTCGATCTCATTCTCTACATCCCATAGATGTCTCTGGATAATATCGATGATCTGTTTCTCATCATCAGTAAGTATTCCATCTTTCTTTGCCTCGCCCACAATTCTTTGCAGGAGCTTGACTGCATC
>JAEOUB010000077.1 GCA_016839545.1 Candidatus Kariarchaeota archaeon
GTATTGGCTGCTGGAAATTGGATAGATTTGAGAATCTACAGAAGATACACTGATCTACCAGACTTGCATCTCATCTGCGTCTTCTTTTTCTAGATTTTCGTAAAACTCCCAGAAACGGTATACTACTCTATTGTAATGGTTCATCGTCTTTGGACGCTTGCCTTTACCATAATCTGCCAGAAAGTCATCAATCACTTGTTTTGTAATTCTACCATCTTCATTATGTTTATTTGCAAAATCCATAATGTATCGGCTGATGTACTCATGGATATGCCAGTAACTCTTCGAAATCGGTTTACTCTCAACCATTTCCATCCATCTCTTGTACACTAAATCGTGGTCCAATCCCTTGGTAACCTCTTCTTTGACAGGTTGCTCCTGAATAACCGGCTTTACTGTTTCCTTTTTCTTGACTTTGGCTATTTTCTTTCTATCACTCTTATTGTGAGATTTTCTTCCTTTCTTGATTTCACTTCTCAATTCATTCAGATCGGCTTCTCTCTCAAGATGTTCCTTGATTGATCGCTGTTCCAGTAATTTGATCTTGTTTATTTGACCATTGGGTATCTCAAAGTCATCTTTTCTGCCTGATCGAAATTTCTCAATGAATTCTTCAAAATGGGTTCCGATCACCTTGTGAAGGTCAAGGATCAACGCATCGCTTCGAAGTGGGAAATGGAATTTTGTCCAGCCCTGGAACCAATTTGAGGGCAGCGTTCTCATCATATATCTATCGAGATACTCGGCCATGGATGACCCTGTTGTGGAGAATCTAGAATATACATCCTTTTCCATATTTTGCTTCTTTAGCATGACTTCCCATTCAGGAAGGATATAGGTCTGAATATTCATATAACTGATATAAGTAGATTCTTTGAATATAATACCCTTGTGATTGCTAAGTATTGACTTTCTTATACCACATTCTGCAGGTTACAACAGAATAAAAGATGGGATAATGACCTCTAATAATTCAACTAGTCAACTGTGTTGTCAAGTTGCGTCCTTGTGCTTTCAAGAGTTATGTACAAAGAAACAATTTTGATATAAGGCGCCTCAGTACTGTCAACTATGCAGCGAATTGAAGAGCCTGAGGTTTATGAATCAACACACAAAATTCGTATTGTCACAGCTACTTCTCTCTTTGACGGACACGACGCCTCAATTAACATTATGAGAAGGATTCTCCAAGACTCCGGCGCAGAGATAATTCATCTTGGTCATAACCGTTCTGTCCGCGATATTGTATTTGCTGCAATCCAGGAAGATGTTCAAGGGATCGCGATATCTAGTTATCAGGGTGGTCATGTGGAATTTTTCACCTATATGTGCGATCTCCTCAAGGAAAATGACGCCTCGCACATCAAAATCTTTGGAGGTGGTGGAGGAGTAATTGTACCTGAAGAAATTGAACAACTCCATAATTATGGTGTCTGTCGTATATTCTCCCCCGATGATGGTAGGGAAATGGGTTTACAAGGGATGATAAACCATATTCTGAAGAACTGTGATTTCTCACCTGAAGCATATAAGGCCACACAATCAGAGAACAAGATAGCTTGGAGAGAGACAGCATCACTGATTACACAGGTAGAACATGCAATAATGGATGACGAGACTGATCTTCCCGGTCACATCATTGAAATTGTGAAATCCAGTACCAAGTCCATCCCTGTCCTGGGTATTACTGGAACTGGAGGTGCAGGGAAGTCTTCCATGACAGATGAAATAATCCGTCGTTTCCTCCTGGATTTTAAAGATCGTACAATCGCTGTAATCAGTATAGATCCATCGAAGAGAAAGACAGGAGGCGCTCTTCTAGCAGATAGGATCCGTATGAATTCCCTGTCGCATTCAGATAGAGTTTACATGAGATCTCTGGCTACTCGGCAGGCAAACCTATCTACTTCACGCGCAATCGAAGAAGCTATTGCATTGTGTAAGGCAGCAGATTACGATTTTATCATCGTCGAAACCTCCGGAATTGGACAGTCAGGTTCCGAAATCATTGATATTGCAGACTACTCACTATATGTCATGACTTCTGAATACGGAGCCGCAACTCAACTTGAAAAGATCGATATGATCGATTTTGCCAATTTTATCGCAATCAACAAATTCGAGAGAAAAGGATCCCTAGATGCACTCAGGGATGTCCGAAAGCAATATCGAAGATCTCGCAAGCTTTTTGACACCACAGAATTACCGGACGATAAACTCCCGATTTTCGGGACTATGGCCAGTCAATTCAACGACTCGGGGATTAATAGCCTCTATCTCTACATCATGGAAACTGTGAGTCAAACACATTCTGAATTTGTTTCAACATTGCAAGACAAGGTTAATCTGCCAACTGGGGATTCAAATCGAAGTTTCATTGTTCCACCAGATCGGGTCAGATATCTTGCTGAGATCGCTGACACAGTTCAAAACTACAAGCAGTGGGTCTTTGAACAGGCAAGGTTTGCCCGTAAACTTCAATCATTGACTGCGGTCAGAGATATATTCAATGAGGCCTCAGAACCTGCTGACCCTAGAGAAGGCCCCCAATCTCCAAGAGTTTCATTAGATGAGAAAATGTCCACTGCATTGGATTCTCAGATTACATGGTATACTGAGCAACTAGATCCCAAATGTCTGGAAAGATTGGAGAACTGGGAGGGTCTAAAAGAGAAATATCGTGCTGATGAATTTGTGTATCAGGTTCGTGGGAAAGACGTGAAAGTTCCAATATTTACTGAATCACTTTCTCATCTGAAAATCCCAAAGGTAGCACTCCCCCGTTACAATGACTGGGGTGACCTTGTAGAATGGATGTACCTTGAGAATGTGCCCGGAAGTTTTCCTTACACAGCAGGTGTATTTCCATTTAAAAGAACGAGCGAGGACCCCACTCGAATGTTTGCTGGAGAAGGGCCTCCTGAACGCACAAACAAGAGGTTCCACTATCTAAGTAAGGAACAACAATTCGCACGTCTTTCTACTGCTTTTGATTCTGTGACACTGTATGGTGAAGATCCCGATGAGAGGCCAGATATTTATGGTAAGATTGGGAATTCCGGTGTGTCCATCTGTACAGTTGAGGACATGGAAAAACTGTATGCTGGATTTGACCTCTGTTCCAGTACGACATCCGTAAGTATGACTATTAACGGTCCTGCACCTATGATGCTGGCATTCTTCTTCAATGCCGCCCATCGGCAACAGGTTCGTAAATGGGTGGTTGAGAATGAGAAACTTTCTCCAGCTGAGACCTATGTACGAACTGGTGATGGTCGATACGGTTTCAATGTCCACTCGGGTGAGTACTGGCATGTAGATGACGATACCCCTGATTTACTCGACTGGGAGGAGATTAGAAAATGCATTCCAGACGATGAATATGAACGTCTCAGAGAGTTCTCATTGAAAAGTGTTAGAGGAACCGTGCAGGCGGATATTCTCAAAGAGGATCAGGCCCAGAACACTTGTATCTTTTCGACTGATTTCTCCTTGAAGCTTATGGGTGATGTCCAGCAGTATTTCATTGACAATGGGGTGAGGAATTACTATTCCGTTTCTATATCAGGTTACCATATCGCTGAAGCAGGAGCAAATCCAATTTCTCAGCTGGCATTCACACTTGCCAATGGATTCACGTATCTAGAATACTACCGATCAAGGGGGATGCATATTGATGATTTTGCGTCGAATTTCTCATATTTCTTCTCTAATGGTCTTGACCCCGAGTACAGTGTCATTGGTCGAGTCGCTCGTCGAATATGGGCGGTAGCATTAGATCGCCTCTATCATGCAAATGAGAGAAGTCAAATGCTGAAGTATCATATTCAGACTAGCGGACGAAGTCTTCACGCCCAGGAGATTGATTTTAATGATATCCGGACGACCTTGCAAGCACTTCTTGCAATCTATGGAAATGCAAACTCACTTCACACCAATGCATATGATGAGGCTGTGACAACGCCAACTGAAGAATCAGTTCGAAGAGCTATGGCAATTCAGATGATTATTAACAAGGAATATGGCATGGCCAAAAATGAAAATCCCACCCAAGGATCGTTTATTATCGAGGAACTCACAGAATTGGTTGAAGAGGCTGTATTGACGGAATTCAGAAGAATTACTGAACGTGGTGGCGTGTTAGGTGCAATGGAAACCCAGTACCAGAGAGGTAAGATACAAGAGGAATCCCTTTACTACGAGACTTTGAAAAGTACCGGTGAGCTCCCAATAATGGGGGTGAATACCTTTCTGAACCCCCATCGTGAAAACAATACACTTGAGGTTGGAGAATTAATCCGATCAACCGAGGATGAAAAGCAGATGGTTTTGGATCGATTGAAGAGTTTTCACTCAAAGAATGAGTCCAGATCTCCTGAGCTTCTCAACCAACTTCAGACAACAGCAATCAGTGGGAATAACATTTTCGCTGAGCTCATGGAATCAGTACAGGCTTGCTCTTTGGGTCAAATCAGTAGGGCTCTCTATCAAGTCGGTGGCGAATACCGGAGAAACCTGTAGAGCTATGACTGCCAAAAATTTACTGGATAATATCCGGGAGGGGGATTTGAGATCTCTAGCAAGAGCAATCACACATGTTGAAAATGAAACATCCACTGGGAAGGAGATAGTTCGCAACAGCCGTCTATACCCCACACGATCACAAATTATCGGTGTGACGGGGTCTCCTGGTTCTGGAAAGAGCACACTTGTCAATCAACTTGTGACCATGATAAGTTCTGATCAAAAAGTTGCAGTCCTTGCTGTTGATCCGACCAGTCCATTCACTGGTGGTGCAATATTAGGTGATAGAATTCGGATGCTTGCACAAACTGATAATCAAAATGTCTACATACGATCGCTTGCATCACGCGGAAGGCTTGGGGGTCTATCTCCTCACACGTTTGATGTTTTGGGACTGATGCAACTCGCTGGATTTGACAAAATAATTGTAGAAACCGTTGGAGCAGGTCAGAGTGAGATCGATATAATGAGAAATGCTGATACAGTGATTGTAGTCTTGGTTCCTGGTCAAGGTGATGATATTCAAATGATAAAAGCTGGGATTATGGAAATTGCTGATCTATTTGTCATTAACAAATCTGATCTTCCCGAATCAGAGCCACTGATGATCCGTCTGAAAAATGCACTAGAGTTGTCCTCATCAGATATACTTCAGTCACCAACCATATCTTTGACTTCAGCCCTTAACGGTGATGGAATTGAGAATCTTTTGGACGAGATAATTGCTCATTATAATTATCTATTGCAAGATTCTAACCTTGAAACTCGGAGGCAGGA
>JAEOUB010000078.1 GCA_016839545.1 Candidatus Kariarchaeota archaeon
CGAAGAATATTTGAATCTTTATCTTGGTGGTAAGGGATTGGGTGCAAGACTTCTATGGGATCTTCTCCCAGATGATGGATCTACCGATCCACTCGGGCCTGATAACCCCCTTCTCTTTCTAGTCGGTCCATTAGTAGGTCAGAAAGTCATGGGATCAGCCAGATATGTTGTCATGTGCAAATCACCACTGGCAAAATTTGTTACTGAGGCTTACGGTGGTGGGTTCTTCCCCTACGCCCTGAAAGGTGCTGGCTATGATGGAGTCATTTTCAGAGGTCAATCGCCAACACCGGTGTACCTTGAGATGTTTGACGATGGTGTTGCACTGCGGGATGCAACCGAACACTGGGGTAAAGGGGTTTTCGAGGTTCACGATCATTTTGTTGAGACATATGACCGAAAAATCCGAACTGCTATAATTGGGCAGGCTGGCGAGAATTTGGTTAGATTTGCAGCTGTAATCAATGACAGAAACCGGGCTGCAGCTCGGGGAGGACCTGGTGCAGTTATGGGATCCAAAAAGCTGAAGGCAATTGTTGCTGCAGGAAAGAAATCAGCTCCTATTTCGGATCCGAGCAGATTCAAAGAACTCAACAGTACGTATCGAGACGGTTTGATGAAAGATATCAAGATCCGTGATAGATTTGGAGTCTATGGGACAAGTGGTGGAGTACCCTCCTTGGATAAGATGGGAATTCTCCCAACTCGGAATTTCAAATTCGGCCAATACGAGGATCATGAGAAGATCTCAGGTCAATTTATGGAGGAATCAAATCTTCTCGTGGGTAGAGATACCTGTTCATCTTGTGCTACATTCTGTAAAAGGAAAATCGAAGGAGAATTTAACGGTAATAAGCTGACCAAGGATGGCTCTTCATTGGAGTACGAGACCTTGGCCGCTTTTGGTTCCATGATTCTAAATAACGATATCAAGTTGACAGGTTGGGCGAACCAAATCTGTAATGATTATGGTCTCGACACTATTTCTTGCGGAGGAGTGATCGCTTTTGCTATGGAAGCAAGTGAGAGAGGATTGTTCAAAGATATGGATATTCATCTTGATTGGGGTGGGGATGATGCAGAAAAGGCAATTCATCTCATTGCCAAACGTGAAGGTTTAGGCAACGAACTTGCTGAGGGAGTGATGAGACTTGCCGAGAAAATTGGGGGTCAATCCTTTGCGATGCACGTCAAAGGTCTTGAAGTCGCGTACCACGAACCCCGTGGGAAAGTGGGACTGGGTCTATCATATGCCGTCAGTCCGCGAGGAGCAAGCCACATGGAGGGTTTTCATGATACTATTGTAATGAGGGATAATGCTAATCCTGCTTTGGGTGCAGAAAAAGGGGTAAACAGATTTGATCACACCGGCAAAGCACCTATGGTTGTCAATTTCGAAGACGCCAGATCATTCACAAATTCTCTTGTTCTCTGTTCATTTGATGTTGCCTCAACTGGTAGGAATCAAAATCTTGACTATATCAGAGAATTGACAAGTGCCGCTATGGGATTCGAGATTTCAATGGAAGACATGCTGAAAATTGGAGCTCGTACCTACAATATGCTAAGGATGGTTGCCATCCGGGAGGGATGTACTGCAGATGATGATGATCTTCCTGATCGGTTTAAACATGAGGCATTACATTATGAGGATAATGTGGAGTCGGCCATCAGCCCTGAAAAATTGGATCATATGCTACACGAGTATTATGCAGTTCGAGAATGGGATGCAAATGGTGTTCCTTCAGAGAATCTCCAAAAGTCCCTTCTGAAAATTTGATCATTCCCCTTTAGAGAGCCTATCTCCTAGTGAAGATGGAAAACTACATTGATGCACTTTCGATTGTACTGAACTGATATCATATTCTACACGTTTAAGTTCAATTTCCTTGGTTTTGAGGTCAAGAATAGCATATGCTGCCCTATTATCTCTATCTCTCGGTTGACCAACAGCCCCCGGGTTGAGGTAAATCTTTTCCTGTTCAGATCGGTAATAACCCTGGATATGAGTGTGTCCAACAAGTAAATAGTCTGTCCGAACATGACTGAGTGCCTTGATAATTTCTTCCTCCATTTCTGCTTGGTTTTTACCATAAATATATCCGAATATGGTAAGTGGATCTCCATGGACTGCTGTGATACTCCCATGGGGTGTCTCAATTTCCAATTTCATTGGTTGAGCTGCCAAGTACGTTTTGTTCACATCAGAGAGCTCGCTTTTATTGTGTGAAATCGCTGTCTGTGCAGATTGGTTTAAGGTGGAAAACATCAGATCTTCTGGCTCAATCGCTGCAAAGTCATGGTTTCCCATTACTCTAAAATCAAAGAGATCTCTTGACGCATCCACAACCTCATTTGGATTGGTGTAGTAACCAACTAGATCACCAAGTGATAGCACAAGATCATATGTTTCTTTTTTCATATCATCTAAAACAGCCTCAAATGCTTCCATATTGCTGTGAATATCCGATAGTATCGCAATTCTGGTTGCTTCGGTAATAACTGATTTTGTTTCAAATAATGTGTTTAGCTCATCTTCTTCAGCTTGGGAGATTCCAGTCCTTATGGAATCAGAGGTAACCAACTTTGAAGGAAGATCGCTCATGAAGTTAAGACCTTAATGGCTGTATTCTACATTCATTTATCAATATAGCTATTTAAAATGTTGACATCTTGAACTTTTATTTCTCATTTTCAGAAGGAAATAGAAGGGAACCTGAGGATAACAGAAGAATGAATAGGATCAGACTCATCCCCGAAACAAAGTAAGCCTCTTTCACATTTTGACCTCCAGAAAGGTTGTCAATCACTCTCCAAAGGATTGTATCAATCAAGACTATCATAACTAATATCCCGACCATGTATATTACCACACGACGATAGCTGGATTCAAGCAAGGAGATATCAGGCTGTTCTGAAAAATCACCAATCTCAAAACGGGTTCCTGCCAACCTTGACTTGAATTTCAGAAATGCGCGATTGGAGTTCTCCGTAGCTGGAGTCACGTTTCCTGAAGCATTATGTCCCGTTTCCAAGCTGAATGAGTAAAGTGCTTCCAGCCCAAAGAAAATAACCCATATAACCTCTAATACCCAAACTCCACCTGTGATAATGTCGTTTGTAATGAAACCAGGAAGAATAATGAGCCCAAATTGCAGGTGGTCAAATACATTGGAAGCGAATACTAAACCGAGTCCAAACAATTTCTCTCTTAGGTGAAATCTATCTGAGTATAATCTTTGAAGGCCGATAACAATAATGATCATCATCATCGTGAACAATTGTGGAATGGCAACTAGAATCGTTAGAGTAAAACTCAACACAAAAAGGTAAAAAGAATAAGATGAGAAGTGATGATTAATTTTATTTTTCCTCTGGTTCTCAGCGTATTCCAAGTCCAAGTATAGGGTCTGACCGTTTGTCATGCCATTATTAAATGATTTTGCCATTACCCACTCCTCCAAGAAGCACCCATGTAACTCATCATGGCTCTGTCCAGTGCTTCGATAATGTTGTCGTGTCTGTCCATAACATAACCGTAGATTGTTCCATAACTGGCCATTTTCTTCTTAACATCCAAACCACGAAATACATTGGCCTGTTCAAGTCCCCTTCCGATGACGGTTTCCATAATTTGCCCATAGCTGGTATCAGACATGACACTGTCACTTGATTCAACAAGATGCTGCAACGTGAAATTATATCCCCAAACGTCAATGAATAGGATGTTATTTCCACGTAGTCTGATATTCCTGATGGCATCTGAAACTTGTAGAAAATCACCCTCTGTATCACCCAGGATAATGAACAATGACTTTGTCACTCCATTCTTCTCAACCCATAAATCCAAACTATGATAGTCAGTATAATCATCTCTCGGTTTTGTATTGTAAATTGAGGCCCAGATATTGCTTATCCTTGATGGAGAGGTTGAAGGTAGAAATTCATGAAGGATCCCTGGTTTCCCATCATCGGTCTCTGCATTAAATAATACCAATCCCGTCGGTTTTCCCTCGTCAACGAAACCCTTGACAAGTTCCATTCCCATGCCGATGAGATATTCAAATTTTCTCCCTCGCATTGTCGCTCCTGCATCCAGTGCAATGATTATCTCTAGCTGTTGTTCATCTTCATACTCCCTTGATATGAGCTTATTAGCTCTAGCTGAGGCTTTCCAATCAACAATCTTTGAAGGGTCTCCTCTGATGTAATCTCGCAATCCATGGAAATCATTTCCCATACCTTTCATTGGGAGAGCAAAATATCCGATCAATCGAGAAAGTATCTGTTTGGCCCGAGCTCTGCTAATCTGTCCTTCCAAACGCTTGGGATAGATCCGAGTTGGTAGGGTCTCAATTTTCCTGATGGAAACTTCGAATATTTGAAGTGGATCAACTATACTCAACTCTATCGGTCCAATCTTGTAATTTCCTCTCACAATAGGAAAAAGTGGAAGATTGATGGTCTTTACTTCCATGGGTTCTAAAGTAAAAATATACGTATCTGGGGCGTCGATAAGGATAATTTCAGGTATCAGTTCAATCCGTAGCTTAAGAAGAGAAAGTGGTTCTCTTCCCTTGTTCTCAACCCGAATATGCAGCACATCTGCCTCCCCTCGAAATAAAACACTATGTCTTAACTTTGCATTAAATTCTACAGATGGGATCGGAAAATCTCGAACTGATAGGGGATACCCTACAAGATATGCTATCATCAGGGAAGCAAGTAGGAGCGGGGGGGGTACTCTGACAGGTACAGACAGAAGTGTGATTGAAATAGAAAGGATTAGATAGATCCTACCTCTACTATTCAACCGTACAATCATAAACGAACCTCAAAGTGCAACTTCTATGTCGTTCAACAGGAGTTCAATCACTTCAGAATGACTGATCCTGTCAAGTTCGGCTTCATGGGACAGTTTAATTCTGTGGTTCAACACATGAAATGCCACATTTTTGACATCATCGGGTTGGACATAATCTCTTCCGGCCATTGCAGCTGATGCTTTCCCAAGTGAAAGTAGGGCGATAGATGCTCTAGGTGATGCTGGGATATCGATATTGGGATTGTCTCTGGTACCATGAGCTATATTCATGATATACTCAAAGATCTTATCTGAGACTTCAACCTCCAAGATCTTATTCTGGATCTTCTTTATCGTCTCACTGTTGGTAACCTGATCCACTGTAGGATTAAGC
>JAEOUB010000006.1 GCA_016839545.1 Candidatus Kariarchaeota archaeon
AGGAGCATTTACCCAGTATGTCATTGCCAAGGAATTTTCGAGTCCGGAATTAATGGAACAGGAGGTTCAGCAGTACAACACTATCGAGAAACGCTGTTTGTATTTCAGGAATATTCGACCTGCTGTAATGCTCCGGTTAGAGAAGAACCTGAAGCGGATCATCTATGAGGTCAAGGGATCGCAGACGATACGAGATCTAGACCTTTCACCCATCGTCAAGGAGAATTTACTCGGGCGACTTGCTGCAATTCTTCAGGGAGAGGGTGAACATAGCATTCCCAGCGGCAGTTACAGGGAGATTATTGCCTTTATAGTTCAATTTCTACCATTCAATGAGGATGAAAGAGATACGATATGGTTACTTCTCGAACCACATTTGCTTTTGCTACCCCACTCAAAGGGAGGTTACAAGCCAGCCACTGTCTTTGATGTGAACAATTTCATGATCACTCTTGACAAACCTGCAACTGACCTTACTTTGGAAGAACTTGAAAACAACCTGAGCTACACCGTTGAGATCAAGATCTCACCACCCCAAGAAGACATTGTTGACAGGATGGCAGATGTGGCTTCACTCTACGCTCGGCAGGCTTACAAGGAATTTCTTGAAACTGGGGATGTGATTGCAACCAAAACTCTCGTGAAACAGTATTTCCAGGGATACAACATAGTTTCTTCCCAAGTAGGTATAGGAAAAATGGAAGAGTTGTACCGCAATGGTATCACTCTAGACCTACAGATGCTCATTGGTTTCTTTTTGCTGGAGATTGCTGTGATGCAACAAACCAACGACGTTAGTCATTTCAAAAACCCTGACAAACTCAGATTTATCAACTTCTTATTGCTGAAAAAACCGTTCCTGCTCATCAGTTAAAACGGAAGCAGCAGAGTACGAATGAAAAGTATGAAACTTCCCTGTTCGACCGGTTTTTGCTGACTTCCTTCTTTTGGATAAAGTAAGAGGATCATTCCGACAACGTAGCCCATCAAAGCCAACCAGAGGGTAAGATATCCACTTCGATTCAAAAGAATTGCAAGCAGGCTGTTTGATCCGATTATTACATTGACAAAAGAAAGGGAAGTAAGGAAATTCAACTCCTGAACGAGTGTGATATAGAGACAGGTTTCTGCAAAAAGGAGAGCGATCATACCCGAGTTAGTTCGACGTAGCATGGGCTCTTCAATCACACCATCCAAATCTGATATTACCACAATTTCAATGATAAGAGCACTGATGAATTTCAGATTGAAAAAAATCAAACCTAGGAATAGGGGGGTGCTAGTTCCTGAGAATCCTTGAAAAATCACTGAGACAAAACTGTTCCTCGCAGTTATCCAAGTGAGGTTGACTACGACAATTCTGAAAAATACCGTAGCTATAAGAAAACGGAGATCTGAGAGGATTATATCACCTATGAACGAAATGAGCGAAGTTCTTCTTCTTGTGTGTCAAGTAGATTGAATATTCCTTGGTATGCGGATTTGAGCATATTCAGATCACCTATGGAATTGTACAACTCATTGTTGACAGCTGCAATGGTTTCATAGCTCTGTTCCATCATTGTCTCTATCTGTATTGTACCAGCAGTGATTTCTTCCAGGGCTTTCTTTGCGTTTTCACTTATTTCTTCAGATGATACCTTCACTCGCATTGCAGTATCAGTTGCATGCTGTGCCAATCGTCTGAGGTTGGCTGCCACGACTTCAAACCCTCGACCTCTGCCTCCAGCTTTGGCTGCTTCGATACCGGCATTCAGTGCAAGCATGGTGGTTTGTTTTCCAATTGAACTGAGCGTGTTTACTACTTCGTTGACAGCTGAAAATGAGTTGTCAAAATTCTCTGTAAATACATCTACACCATGTGATAGCTGTCCAAGGTAGAGTTTCAATTCTTGGTGATTTGCTGTGTTGGCACTGGAATTCTCCAGACTCAGACTAACGTGATCCACATTATTGTATATTGAATTCACCATTGTTTGTAGAGCATTGGCTTCAGATTTCATTCGCTGGGTTCTCAGGGTGAAATCTGAAACTAGGGTTGAGACCAGCGATCTGACCTGGTTAAATTCAGAAGCGATGTTTGACGTGTCCAAACTGAACAGCAACTCATCAGTTCCTCTGAGGTTACGATCCTGCATCTCCTTGAAATTATCCTCGAGAAGGTTCATTGGAACAATATATCTGTTCCTGATTATGTAATAAGAGATC
>JAEOUB010000079.1 GCA_016839545.1 Candidatus Kariarchaeota archaeon
GATAGTTGACTCACCTGTTTGTTTGCTGATATCAAAGTCCATTGGGACAAGTGATACTCCAAAGTACGTATCCTGCCCATTTGCCTGGTTATTGATTCGCCTTTGCAGCATCCAATCCTGGATTGAAACAGGCTGATTGAGGACCTGTGGTGGGAAGATGTAGGCATAGAGATCCAAGTTGAACAAGAACTGAGTTAGGAATGGATCATAAACTGGAGCTGAATCAGGACCATTCTGTCTGTAAACATGGAGATTTCCTTCCATTGAAGACATGATGAACTCGACGGATTGCTCCTCGCGATAGTTGTAGAAATTCTCTGCATCATATGTGAAGATTTGTTCCTTGTTGAGGATACCATTTGTGAAATCAACCTCCCAGCTTTTTGCGGCTAGATCTAACCAGGCAGGGAATGTAGAATCACGCTTCACAGTCTCCAAATCAAATATATTCTTGGAGATCTTGTATCGCTCATCTACCCATGAATCCCAGATTACCTTGTAATCTTGATCCACATCATCCCAGTACACAGCCAAGATTGCACCATTGACAGTGCCCACAAATCCGACAGTTGATGGAGTTGAATCTCCTTTCAGGGTAAGTGTACCGATTGTTGCAGATTGGGCATCGTATAGCGGTTTATTGAAGTACCGCGTGGTCATCGAGTCGATTGATATTTTTCCACTAGTCACATTAACCTTGAGATATCGGTACCAGGACCAGCCCAGTTCATTCAGAACATTATCAACTTCTACTCTGAGGTAATCATCTGCCAGAAGATTGTTTATCCATGTAAGGTCAGTCTTGTTGATGTCATACCATGTTTCACCGTCCTGTGAAAGTGATAAGGTCATACCCACTGCAGAAGGATTGAATAGGTTCTTGGTCTTCACAGAGAAGTCCCATAATGTACCAATTCCATTTCCTGCAGCCTCCTCATGAAGACCCCAGTCCAGAATAGCCCACGCATCCTCTGAAGTTCCATCAAACGTGGTGTAGATGTCATCAGAAGGTTGTGCCATAGCAGTCCGGTAGGGGAAGACCTCGGGCATACCGCTTGAAGCTGCATTGTTAAGTGGCTCAGGGTATGTTCCGTGGGTGGTAGCATTGCTTCCTGAGTATTCCAGGTAGACATTCCAATCTACCTCGGGTATGTATGTGAAATTGTCTGGGTTAAAATCAGCTATTGAGCCGTCAACAGATGCCAATGTCGAAGAATTGAGTATCCAGTCAATGTGCTGATCCAGTGGATATGCACCGGCGGGATCGGACTCCCAGCCATCATAATCTCTCTGGATTCGATAAGTACCAAATTCTCCCTCAATGTTATCGAGGACATAAGCACCCATACCCTGTACGACCATCAGGATCTCTTTGTATCCATCTCGGTCAAGATCTCCACCTGCAAAATCGGTGATTGCTCTCTGGATAGAGTTTCCAGAGTCCCAGATAAACTGGTAATTGTCATCACGCATGAAGGGGAAGGGCGATCCGTTGATATCAAGGACCGTACCATTATTTTCAAGCAGAAATACTGTTCCTGCACGAGTTCCAATAACTACCTCCCAGAGGCCATTGCTGTTGGTATCTGCAACCTCGAGTGCAGTAATTGCATAGAGGTTATCGATACCGGTATAGTTGACAAGGGCGTCTGTTACGGAGATTGAATAGCTTTCCTCGAATTCAATCCAGTGTTCCTCGTTGAATGGATACCCAGAATGATCAGAATACTCGAAGAATCTGACAGTTTCAAGGGTACCCACAATGATATCTTCTTTGTAGTCACCATCTACGTCCTCAACCACCAGGTCAAAGATACGACCCAGTCGCTCAGACGTATAAACCAGCTCAAATTGGTTCTCAGTATTGGTCACAGGGTCATAGATGTGTTTCTGCTCAAAGACATAGAACCGACCATCCTCTCCTCCGGCGATAATCTCCACCAGGTTATTGTGGTTGGTATCACCAAAAGCCAGGGTGAGAACATCAGAGGCGAAAATACCGCCTCCTACTTCCCATACCAGATCATATTGATCGACTTCAGGGTTCCAACGGTACAGATGCACCTGATTATCGTAGAGATATCCGGAAGCCAGAGCTAACCAATCACCTTCAGAGGCAACAGCATGAATTGCAGCACGTGTCAGCCAGGGATCCCAGACTTGACCATAGGTATTGTTGTGGTCGTCAAGGATATTTCCAAGATCCTGAGTTTCTGGTATCAGTGTATCAGTAGCCAAATTCCGTACCTGATCAGGGGTCAACGAGGATGGAATATCTGTATTCACCTCTGGTTGGCTCTCTTGCACTGAGGCACTTGATGCCAGAGCAAATGAGCTGGTGAGGAAGATCCCGATTATCAGGAATGTCATTAACAGTTTGTTAGAGAATAGTTTTCCTATCATAATATTCACCTCTAGTTGCCTCCCTTCTTGAACGGGTTCTTGAACCCTGCACGTCGAATTACCGTTGTTACAACTGCAACACCTGCAATTGGGGCTGCAATAGTGGCCACTGTCTCAAGTGTCGACGGCGTTCGTAC
>JAEOUB010000080.1 GCA_016839545.1 Candidatus Kariarchaeota archaeon
GATAAGACAATCAAGAACCTTGTAGTAAAACTGTCTACCTATAACTGATGCGGATTGAGCGATATATTTTGATCCCTCAGATAGCCGATCCAATCGTGTCATTAAGAGGTTCATCAGTGTATCTGGCATTCTTACACTGTCAATCTCTGGATTGACTGTCCACCGATCGTCTTGGTAAATAATCTGCTGTTCATCAATAAGCCCTCGTACAATCTCTGTCACAAAGAAGGGATTGCCCTCTGCTTTCTCACGGATCTTTTCCTGTAGATCTGAGGGTAGGTCATCACTTTTTAGCAAAATACCGACCAGTAATTCAGTATCCTCATAATCAAGGGGATTGAGGTAGATTTTAAGTCGCAGTTCGTCTCCCAATATATCGTCGATGTAGACTTGTTGATCATCAGTTGCTCGCTCGAGAAAAATGAAGAGCAATCCCTTTGGTTTGGTATCACGAAGGAGCTTCTTTAGTAGTTCAGTAGATGAGTCATCAAGCCACTGGACATCGTCAATAACGAGAACCACGGGTGCTTGATTTTTGAGACTTGACAAGTAGATACAGAAAGACTCGATAATCCGTCTTTGAAGTATAGGTGGATCAAGTATCTTTGTTTGCATATCTACTTTGGGTATCTCATTGAGTCCCAATAGCACACCCAGATGGGTTGCTACATCAATAGATTCCTCACCCAAGATGCCCTGTAGGTGGGAATTGAGTAGATCCCATTTGGCAGTAGCATCCATATCAACATCAATTTTCAGCTGTCGGTTCATCAGGTCAATAAACGGAACAAAGGGAATAGTCTGCTGGTAGGAGAATGCAGAGGTCTCAAGCCAATGTAAGGTAGTATTACCTGAAAATGAATACCCTTCTACCAACAGTAAATTCTGAAATTCCCTCACAAGTCGGGATTTTCCTATACCAGCATCACCACTGATCGCAACCACCCTGATCTCACTCGAATTGTCCTCATTAAATTGTGAACGAATTATTTCCAGCTCCTGCTCACGACCTACGAAGGTTAAATCGTAATTAGAGCTTCTCTTGGATACTTTGGAACGTTTACGTGTGATCTCATAGGCGGTTACCAATTCTCGTTTGCCTTTGACACTGACAGCACCTACCTTATCTGCTTCAAACAGGTATGAGACACGCTTGAATGTATCCTCCGTGATTCGAATGGTTCCTGGAGTAGCAGTTGACTCCATACGGGAGGCAATGTTGATTGCATCTCCCATCGCAGTATATTCTACACGTAAATCCGATCCAATTTCTCCAACAACTACAAGACCTGTATTGATTCCTACTCTAACATTGATTGGTATGCCCCATTTTTCCTCAATTTTCACGGAAAATGATTGGACATTAGCCCGGATGTTCATTGCTGCCAGCACTGCTCGCTCAGGATCATCCTCATGAGAGATCGGTGCCCCAAAGAAAGCCAGAATACCATCGCCCATCAGTCGTGCAATTATTCCCTCGTATTCATAGACTGGAGGAATAATCTGATCAAATGCCCCGTTGACAATTTCTGCCCAATCCTCAGGATCAAGTGTCTCAGCAGCTGCTGTTGACCCCTCGATATCACAGAATAAAACTGTGACAATTCGACGCTCGCCCTTGAGACCTCCAATTTTTGAAGAGCTCTGGATCTTTTGCAATAACTGTTCGGGGATATACTTGGAGTATTCCATTTCCTTGGTCTTAGGTACTGAAGGTTTGGTTTCAGAGAAATTATGACCACAATTGAAACAGAAACGTGCCTGATCAGGATTTGCAGTGGCGCATTGGGGACAGTCCATGACTATGAGTAGTTTCGATCACCGCTTTATAAAGTCTTTCTGACTCTCGAAAAGATAGCCTCTCCGTGAAACCCATTTAGACTAATCCTAGGCTGTTCTCTCCATTAATGCTTTAATATAAAGGTGAATAACACTTAGTGTCTTGTCATAGTTGGAGTTGCAACTATGGACAATGTGTGTGGTACATATGTCAATCTCAATCAGTAAAATCTCGTTTTTTATTAGTATATTTTTACTATTGCTTCTACCAGGTTTTGTCAGTGACGCTCCCCTGTATTCTTCTGATAAACTAGGAGAGGAAATAGTTGATACACCAAAGATATTTACTGTAGACATAGGACTTGAAGGTCAGATTTACCTTTCTCAACCTAATCCCCGTCCTGACGATGAAATTGACATCTACACACAGGTACGAAATCACGGTACTACTCCCACGGAGATCCTAACCCACTTCACTGTTTCAGTTGACGGAGAGCTCAAGACCACACAGAGCACTCCTGTCATTGTTTCGTCTGGAGACATGGAGTTAGTTTCTATCCCTTGGACGGCAGAAGTTGGTCTTGTAGTCGTCAGTGCCGAGGTAGAGGTTGTTAGTGGAGAAGACGTCACACCAAATGATAACTCCCTTTCTACCTCATTTACTGTTGAAGAATTTGTTGCTACTGATATCATGATCGATGATACTGAGATTACAATAAGCAAAGGAGATCCTCCAGGTCTTAATGCATTCGTTATCCAGGGTAAAATCCAAAATAATGGACCCTATACCGAACTAGTAGCCCTGAAGTTTACGGATACTAGTGTCCAAGGCATTCAATTTCTTCCACAATTAGAAATTAGCCTTGATCCCTTCTCATTTGAATTCTTTTCAGTACCGTTCACACCAAGCAGTGAACGACATTTCATAGAGATAGTTGCTCTTAACACTAGTATCTTTGATTCTGATCCATCTAATAACCGGATCGTGAAAGAATTTCAAAGACCACAGGTGGAGATTGGAGGAATTGAAGATGAACTCGAGGTGACCCAAGTAACTGAAATAAGTAATATTTCCCCTGGAGGTACTCAAGTAATCAATCTCGAACTGGATACAAAAAGCACCGCTACTGATTACCAGGTTATTGTTGGGGGTATCACACATGGAGTAGAGGTGACTCCGAATAAATGGAAGATTTCACTCTCCCCCACCATAAGTGATACACTTGAGATAACTGTCAAAGTGTCAGAAGATGTTGCAATAGGAGAAATATATCCAATTCATGTTCTACTGTATGCAATTGATAACCCATCTGATATCATGGAACTAACATTTGATTTGGAGATCGTAGAAGACGATTCTCACAATTTTTCCACGAATCCTTCATTTTACCTTCCTAATATTAGTACAGATGAGTTAAATCCACCATCAATACTGAGTCAACAAAATTCACCATTAAATCCAACTATCCTTCAAAATGTGACTATTTCAGCAGAGCTCAGTGATGACATAGCAATTGATAACGCGACATTATACTACTCATTCAATGAAGGCGTTGATTGGTCTACCACCGCTATGGCATTCCAGAGTGGCATTTCTTGGGCTGCAAATATATCAACACCGGGGATTGAGACCAGTGTTCTGTATTATGTCAATGCCTCAGATACTTCCGGTAATTTTGCCACCGGCTCACAAGAATCCTTTACTTTCGATGGAACTTCTCCTTCATTCTATTCCATTCCTTCGTTGACAACCGTTTCAAGTCAGAATTCTGTATTGATGGAGATCAATGTCACAGACAATGTAGGTGTTGATACATCCCAAGTTTTCTTGTACTATTCATTTGACAACTCATCCTTCTTCTCAGTCCAGATGTCATTTGTGAATGGGAGTTCAACATCTTCTTTCTTTACTGCCTCAATTCCCGCAACAACTAATGACCTTGTATATTTCTATGTCAATGGTACTGATGTTTCCGGGTTGACAAGTTCAACATCAAGCTCAACTTATACTGTTGATGAACCACCAGTACTAATTTCAGATACTACTCTCCCCTTATATGTGCAGGTGAATTCCCCAACTGTTGTTAGAGCGAATATTTCAGATGATAACTCTGTTTCTTCAGTTACACTGTATTATTCCTTCGGATCCACATCAAGCTCAGTATCGATGAGTCTAACCAATGGGTTCTATGAAGGAACAATACCTGCAACAACGAATGACACTACCGTCAGTTACTACATGACAATTATTGATAGCTTTGGCCACAATGAGACAACTTCGACAAATCAATTTTACTCTGATGGCATTCTTCCAACAGTCACAGATGTTGTAATCTCAAATACAACTCCAAATTATCTTGAAAATGTGACAATTTCTGCAACAGTAGAAGATTCAAACGATTTCAGAAATATTACATTGTACTACTCTTTTGATGATGGAAGTACGTGGAACCCAGTAAATATGACGACGACAGGAGGTGTTTCCCTTGCTACAAAACAAGTGCTTGTTGTCACCTCTGATGTACATACTCGAACCTACATCACAAGAAATGGATTTTCTTACGAGACCATGTCTGCTGCAAGCTTTAGCTCTACCAATATCGGCGTTTTGCAACAGTATCAAATCATAATACTCGAACCTAATTGGTCAAATTATGGATATTTACGTTCTGGATTAACTATTTTAGATCAAGCTCTTGATGATACCCCAATTGCGGTATCCATTCGTGTTGCTGGAAATGGTGGTTCACAGAATGACATCGATTTCTTAGGTACCGATTACGATAGATCCACTACCCACAATGCAGAGACATTTGTCAACTCTGCTCATCCCTTCATAAGTGGTCAACCTTGGGGTGGTTCTGCCCTTTCAACAACCAATTTCAATTCATGGGGCTCCACAGATCATGGATGGTTCAACAATCTACCAACAACCCAGGAAAATTATGCAGGAATTCTGCAAAATACAAACGGGATTTCAATGTACGAGTACTTATACAAGGGATCACCGATACTTGTGGATACCTTAACTTCAATTGAAGGTGGTTGGGGTCAAGGAAATAGTTTGGTCGCAGACAATTATATCAACTACCTAAACTACACGTATTGGCAAAATGTGAACCAAAATATCTACAGTGCAACTATTCCGACTGCACCAGTTGACACTACTGTGCAATATTATGTCAATGCAACTGATATGGCAAATAATTCACAGATCTCTTCAGTATCAACTTACTTCTCAGATGGTAGTGCGCCAACGTTCTCAAATATATCCCTGTATACTTCCGTCTCCGAACTCACTTCGACGGTGATTAATGCAACGCTGATAGATAATCATTACCTGGAGAACACCACTGCCACATTGTTCTACACATATGATAACACTACCTACTTCCAGATTTCGATGAGTGTATTGGGTGGGAACAATACTATTGTGACGGCACAGGCCACGATCCCGGCGACTTCACAGAGTAGGGTCTACTATTACCTTCAGGTTGTTGATCGGTCAGGACTTGTTGGAACTTCTCAGAACTATAGTTACTTAGTTGATTTGCAACCTACTCTTGATTCACATATTATCTCTCCTACATATCCTTCTGCGGACTCTGCTGTAACAATCAATGGTACTGTCTCAGATGATGGTACCATTTCTTCTGTTGTACTATATCATAATGTGACTGGCACATGGACATCTGTAGCCATGTCAATAGTAGATAGTATCTACCAGACGACACTTGCGGCGACTTCAGCCACAGCGATTGTAGAGTATATTTTCTCTATCACTGACGATTTCGGACATATCGTCAATTCAACGACATACTCCTACTATACCGATGGGGTGGCACCAACAATTGAC
>JAEOUB010000081.1 GCA_016839545.1 Candidatus Kariarchaeota archaeon
GATCAACTCGTATACCACCCATAATGTAGTGGGTAGTTGGACCAACTTCCATTGGTTCCTTGGTTATATCAAGACTAGCGAGTGTTTTGAATTGGTGATACATTGATGGTAATTTCTTCTTTACATAATCAGATCCTCTGTGGGATATGTTGAGGAAGGCACCACCGTGAGGAGATCCTCTCCCAGCCTTGAATTCAGCGAGAATAGCCTTTGCCACCACATCACGTGTCAGTAATTCTGGTGGACGTCTGGCGGTTTTGTCCCCATCAAGCCATCTTTCACATTCCTCTGGAGTTTCTGCATATTCTCCTTGGAACATCTCTGGAACATATCTGAACATAAATCTCTCACCTTCACTATTGGTAAGTATTCCACCCTCTCCTCGGACACCTTCAGTCACGAGTATACCCTTCACACTGGCGGGGTATACCATTCCAGTTGGGTGAAATTGGATAAATTCCATGTCAATAAGCTCTGCACCAATATCATATGCCATGCTATGACCATCTCCAGTATATTCCCAGGAGTTTGAAGTGATTTTGTATGATTTTCCAATACCTCCGGTTGCCAATACAATGGAATTTGAATTGTACTGAACAAGATCACCGGTTTCTCTTTCATAACCAACGGCTCCAATGACTCTATCTCCTTCCTTGAGTAGATGCGTGATAGTCACTTCCATGTGAACATCAATATTGTCTTCATGAACTGCCTTGTCCTGAAGGGTACGGATCATCTCCAAACCAGTTCGGTCTCCAACATGAGCCAAACGTGGGAACTGGTGACCTCCAAAATTTCTCTGATTGATTTTACCGTCAGGAGTTCTGTCAAAGACTGCCCCCCATCTCTCAAGTTCTAAGATTCGGTCAGGGGATTCTTTTGCATGTATCTCTGCCATTTTCCAATTGCCATGTAGTTTACCTCCTCGCATGGTGTCCCTAAAGTGGACCTTCCAATTATCTCGGTCATCAGCCATTCCTAAGGCTGCCGCAGCTCCACCCTCAGCCATAACAGTATGGGCTTTGCCTAAGAGTGATTTACACACTACAGCTACCTTTGTTCCCTGTTCGGCAGCTTCAATTGCTGCTCTTAGACCGGCACCCCCGGCACCAATCACAACGACATCGTAGTCAAACTTCTTCATCTCAGCTATTTCTTTCTCGATATCCATAATTTTTCACCTCAAAGAAGTAGCCCGTAGGCTAAACCAAATCTGACATAAATATCAGCAATCAGGATGGTTGTCAGACTCAACCAGAAGTAGACATGGTGTCGTTCATTCAATGTCTTTACAATCTTCCAGCTTTTGAACCGGAATTTTCTCAGTCCACCACCGCTGTTTCTGTTCATACTACCACCGATTATATGTTTGCATGAATGACAAGAAAGGACATACAACGACAAGAAAAGCGCATCTAGTCCAAGAATTATTGTTGCACCTGCACCTACTCCAGTAGATAGTCCACCTTGGAAGATCAGGCTAATAAACTCGGCACTGTGAATAATAGCAAGTACAAATGCTAGGAAAAAGAAGTAACGGTGAATGTTATTGATTATAAACGGAGCTTTATTCTCTCCTCTATAATTTCCATCGTGAGCCCTTGCCTCATCTATAGCACAACCAGGAGGATCCCAGAAAAATGCTCGATAATACACTTTTCTCGCATAATAACAAGTAGCTCGAAATCCGAGTGGTGCCCAGATTAGGATTAAACCTGGTGACAGACCTTCCGGCCACCAGCTAACCTCGATATCAGGATTGAAGAATGGACTGATGAAATGAACATCTCCAAGCTCGTAATCATAATTCTCGAAATCTATCGCTACAGCCCACATGGCATAAAAACCGAAGAGGATAAGGTATGCTCCCTGAATAGTTGGACGGAGCCACCATGTATCTCCACGATCGTTAGCAAATCTCTTTTCCTCTACAACGGGCAGAAGTATGGCTTCAGACATGGTAAACATTCCACTGTCGTATCAAATTTCACTTAAAATTACCGGCTTATTCTTATCTACTTGGTTGAAAAATGGTGTTATTTCCGATTCTAATCATGGCTTTTCGTTTTTTTGTCAGATTTTATCTTTCTACTATGCTCCATTGATTGTTTTTTTTGGATATTGGGTTTTAAAGATCAAATCAGATATAAGAAATAGAAATCCTGTTATTTCGGGGGCGTTAGACCTGAGTAGCTTCATCAATCATCCTATGATTAGATCAAAAACCATCCAAAGCCGGATCTACCAACAGATTCTCTATGGGATGGCAATTAAGGATGATACATTGATTGTCTTACCAACAGGATTGGGAAAGACAGTTGTCTTCATCATGGTGATTGCACACTACCTTAACAAATTTCCTGATTCCTCAGTAGTGATTACAGCAC
>JAEOUB010000082.1 GCA_016839545.1 Candidatus Kariarchaeota archaeon
TAGGTGTCAGACATATGATTGGACAGTATTTCAAACTTGGAGTCAAATTCAAGATTACACAGTGCAGTGATTACTGCAAGTCTCAGGTCATCATCAGCTTCATCATGACGTTCGAGAAGCTGAGGAAGAAAATTATGAAGTCGCAGTTCTCCAATGGTGAGAGCTGCCATGCGTTGCATCTCCAGATCTGGAGAGCTTATGCCAAAGGCGAGAATATCCTCAAACGTCTCTGTGTAAATGATAGTCTCCATTAATCCCCTTGCAACATCAATCCGGATTATTGCTTCAGGAGTTTCCATGGCATAATCTCCCTCAGTGATAGATGACAACCAGGTATTCATCTCATGATGTACAGTTCCAGAATCCTGTTTGGAGAGAGATATCATGATTTGACGTTTTGTCTCACGGCTATGGTCTGCAAGTGAAGAGATGAGAGGGAAGATTACTTTGTCGTTTGCAAGGAGACCCAGACCCTCTGCGGTGGAGAAGCGTACCTCTTCCACGTCATCTGATAGCAAGTTGATCATCTGGGGAATGGAACTCAGCGAACCGATATGACCAAGCGATAGAGCAGCATGAGCTCGACACTCATAGAAGGAGTCATTCAACAATTCCTGGAGCCTGGTTTCGAAGACCGTACCAAATGATCTTGCATAGCGAGCCCCTCGAACACGATCCATAGTCCGTTGGGAATGGATCAGTCGACTAACTTCTTGCTCGTCCACGGGATTTCTTCTCCCAGTCCAATATGATTGTTTGGACAGTACCTCGTCAATCGCTGATAATCACATGAGCCCATTGGCAATGGCTACTGCATCGGGTTGTCTCCTCAATCTGATCATGGCCACAATACCAATCACAGGACCCAGGGCAAGATACATGAAAGCGTATGACCAGCCTACAATTTCGACAAATAGTGGAACAGTATAGATAGTAATAATTGTCAGAAGAAAGCCGATTGCAGTCTGTATTGCAAGCGCACTACCAACAAGGGATTGATCAGATACCTCAGTTATCATAGAAGAGTACTGGGGAGAATCGGGGATAATAGTGATACCCCAGATGAGACCTACAACAAGCACCATTATGGGTGAGGAGAAGAAGAAGCCAATGAGCAGACCTGAGAGACCACTGAGAGATAGCATGACGATATTGAATTTTGAACGTCCGATACGATCTGCAGCATAGCCACCTCCAATGTTCGCCAAACCGCCGAGAAGAAAGACCAGAAAACTACCGGTGGCAAACAGTCGAATGACCTCCGCCTCTGAATATAAGCCAGATGCCTCGAGCGAGGCTTTGAGCATCCGTGGATACCATACCCAGAAGGCATAAAGCTCCCACATGTGTCCGTTATAGCCAAGATTGGCGTATTTCACTGAATTATTTGAGAAAATCTTCTTCACAGCATCAATGGAGAATTTGACTGGAGGACCAACAAAGGGTCCCACTTCAACTACCATTCCTACAAGAAGCCCACCCAATACTGCAAGTGTGGCCACAGTGAGAAGAACCACCTGCCACGAGGGGGTACCAAATATCAGAAAGATGTAGGGGAGACCTGAACCAATGGTCAGTGCGGATAGCAGAGTTCCTATAGCCAGTCCTCTGCTCTTCTTGAAATGAGAGGCTGTTAGTTTCATACCGACAGGATAGATTCCTGCCAGGAAAAATCCGGTGAGAAAACGCAGGACGAGGACGAGTACAAAATCTGGCTTGAGTGCGATAATTGCAGTTGCTGCACCACCGAGTAATGAAGATATCATGAAAACACGGTCAGCAGGAGCAATATCGGAGATATTGGTCAGAGTTGAAGTCAGTCCTCCAAATACAAAACCCAGGGTGACGGCAATACTGAGCCAAGTTAAATCCTGAGGGTTGAGACCAAACTCAGGAATGAGCTGATCTATAACAGAATTGGTGGCAAACCAGAGAGAGAGCCCAAATAGCTGGGCAATGGAGAGTATTCCAAGGGTTAGAATGCCACTATCCCGGTCCATACATCAACAGGTGCTATGAGTAATTTATAGGTTCGCTACAAGAAGCTGGATCTCGCTCAAGAGACAAAGAAAGGAAGACGATTGAGAAAGATCTCCTGAAGCCTCTGAGGCATCATCAATCCAAGTGTCATGATAAATCGACCGAAGAGAGCAATTGCAAAGAAAAGAGCTGCCAGGAGATAATTGGCCTGTCCCATGTGGAGAATACCTATCCCCTCGGGGATCATAAAAAATATCCAACCTGAGCCCAGGACAAACATACGCTGGCGTGCCCTGATGTAGGGACTTTTTCTGAAGATAAACATGATCATGCTGATTACAAGAAATCCTCCGGTTGTGGCTACAATCGCCATACCAAAAGTTGAGAGTGATCCCTGTCCGGATGCACTGCCCATCAAGAAGCAGAGGAGGCCAAAAACCATAGAGCTGATAGTCATCTGCACTTTTAACATGCTGAACTGGATGACACTTGCACCCCATAGAATAAGACAGATGGCAGCAATCAGCCCACTGAATGCGGCACCAAAGAAACGTATGGTCTCATTGTCCCATATGATACCCAGTGCTCTGAGCACAAAGACGAGATTGAGGAAAAAGACAGATCCCAGCATAGTGAGTGTGGTACGGTTTCTGAGATTACCAGTCACAGTTTTCAGCTCAAAAATGACGAGGTTCAACCCAATCAGACTTCTGAAAAGCTCGATGAAGAGAACGGAGTTTATGGATTGTGAAGTGATTAGTTGTTCAATCATGAAGTTATCAATAATTTGGATATAAATAGTAAGACGCCAACTTAGGTGAAAGTGGACAAGAAACCGGTAGGAAACAAGATTCGGAACTCTACTGCTTATCCATTTGTATGAGGGACATATTCGCATTTTCCTAACAATACATTTCGTGCACCGGTACAACGACTGAATGATGATCTTATTACCTCTCTGA
>JAEOUB010000083.1 GCA_016839545.1 Candidatus Kariarchaeota archaeon
GACAATTACAAAAGATCCGAAAATCGTCGAAGAAATGGACACTGTCCAAGAAGTAACAAAACGGAGACCCTCAACAAATCAATGGGTTGCCGTAGCTAACCGTATTAAACAGAACGATATAGCCATGCTCGCATTTTACTGGGTTGCTTTTATGGTCGTTGTCGCAATTTTCCATCCACTCTTAATGCAGGCAGACCCCACTCGAGTAGATCCAGTGGGATATGATGGTGCAAACGGTGGAGGAGCACGAGCCTACCCAAATTTCAAATACCCATTTGGAACCTCACAGAAGGGGTATGACTCATTTTCTAGAGTTGTCGCTGGATCTCAGACCTCAATTCTAGTTGGTCTCCTTGCAACACTGATCTCTCTTGCTCTCGGTGTATTGATTGGACTCGTAGCTGGATATTATCAGGGATGGGTTGAAGAGGTTCTCATGCGTCTTACCGACCTGTTTCTCTCAGTTCCCTTCCTTATCATTGCACTTCTTCTACTCTCTGTCATTCAGCAGGGAGGGGTTGAGGCATTAAAAGATCTGTCGCATGTTTCGATCATCACCATTCTTATCGGTGTGTTTGGATGGGCTGGATTAGCTCGATTGGTAACTGCAAATGTCAAGCAAGTATCTAATTTGGAATACATTCATGCAGTAAAGATCATGGGTGCCCGTGATAGAAGGATCATTTTCAGTCATATTCTACCCAATGTACTAGCTCCAATTATTGTTGTAGCCGCTCTTTTTGTAGCCGGATCAATTCTTTCAGAAGCAGGTTTGGCATTTCTTGGATTTGCAGATCCTGGCAATACTCTTTCATGGGGTGTAGATGTATCAATCAATCAGGATATCTTCAGACAACACCCTGAACAGATTCTAATACCTGGTATTGCAATCTTCATTCTTGTGTTGGCAGTAAATATCTTTGGGGATGCATTGCGAGATGCCTTGGATCCAAGATTAAGACAATAAGCACTGATGTCAATGTCACGAACCCCATTATTTCAAGAAGAACCAGATCAAGAAATCGTAGTTCTTGAAGACTCGCTGCACAAATCTGTGAAATTTTATGTTGTGAGGGGTACATTGCAGGGTTTTATTCTTTATGTGGGGATCTTTCTGATTTTTCTCTTCATGAACATTCTAAGTTTTGGTAATCTTCTTTATTTTCTGGGAATAACTGTCTTCTCAGCAATGTTGATTTCCTGGATCTCTGCAGTAATAGTAATCTGGCTCGGCCCCTCACCCTCATTTGCTGATATAAAGAAATACTTCATAACAAATGCCAAACCACTTCCAGTTGATACTGCCTACAAGATTGGTCTGAGCAGATTCATTCGGGGTCTTATGATAATTGTTTTGGACACGCTTTACACTACATTCTCAATCCAATTTTACTAAGATTGTAGGATAGCTTTTCAGACCCAAAATTTTGGAGGATTTCTGTTCAATTGGTCTAGCGACGTATAGCTTAATAGGGCATGAAATAATCGTAGTTCAGTGTCTGCTGAGTCAAATTCAAAGTCTTCATCTAAGGAAATTGAATTATTTCCCGGAAGCCCGAAAAATATGGATCAGGAACCTATCTTAGAACTTCGTAATCTAAGAAAATATTACCCTATCCAATCCCAATCCATTCTATTCTCTAAAGTAGTAGGTCACATAAAGGCCGTGGATGGTATTGATCTCCAACTGTTCCCAGGAGAGGTTCTTGGTCTTGTTGGAGAATCAGGATGTGGTAAGAGCACACTTTCCAAAACAATTGTCGGTTTGGAAACACCAACAACGGGACAGGTCTGGTACAGAGATATCAATTTCCACGGAACTGAAATCCGTGAGGAACAGCTCGAATACCACAGAAATGTTCAGATGGTTTTCCAAGACCCCTACTCATCTCTCAATCCGAGAAAACTTGTTAAAACAATTCTCACAGAGCCTTTAGATATCCACTTCTCAGACACCATGACAAAAGAGGAACGATACGACAAAATCTATGAGTTCCTTGAGAGGGTAGGATTAGAAGATTATCATGGAGATAGATATCCACATGAATTCTCAGGAGGTCAGCGTCAAAGGATTGGTTTGGCACGTTCGCTTATTATGAATCCAGAGGTTATCTTAGCTGATGAACCTGTATCTGCACTTGATGTTTCAGTACAGGCTTCGATTCTGAACCTGATAAAAGATCTGAAGGAGGAATTTAACCTTGCTATTATCTTTATAGCA
>JAEOUB010000084.1 GCA_016839545.1 Candidatus Kariarchaeota archaeon
CAACCGTAGCTTCTCCCAGGATGATTTCACCAAGAAATGGCTGCTGGATCTGGGTGATGCTGATCTCAGTAAGCCGTCAATAGCCGTGATTAATGGCTGGGGCGCCCAACACGAGGAGAATCGATGGTGGGCTGAGGCACTTTCCAATGGCATTGCCTCCATGTTTGCCTACGACTCCCGTGGACAGGGATCATCGATAAAAGATGGTGATCTCGATGCCATCCAGAATGCCATCGATGCCGATCGATTGATCGGTGCTGCATTTGCTGATCTGGATCATCGTGCAGCATCGGACGGTGTTCAACCGGGGAACAAGATTCTCGAGGGTCACTGTGTTGGTGCGATGACTGTGGCTGCTGCATTTGCTGGTAAGTTCCCAGTTGCCCGTCAGACGGATGGTGTGATTTTGATCTCGCCGGTATCTGAGTTTAATCTGCCATTTCTGGCAAAAGCTTCCTACTTCACAACAGAGTGGTTCGGTCGCTGGGTGATCCATAACCTGGGGCCAAAATTGGCCAAGCATTTTGTATCGGGTGAGGAGTCTGAAGATTCTCGCCGTAAGGCAATTGAGCGGATGCAGCGGTATGATATCAAAGCTGGTATCCGCCAGGTACGCCAGATATTCTGGAAGGAAAACGTCTCCAAACTCTGGGGTACTATCGACAAGCCTGTTCTGATACTGGTGTCTCCCAATGATCCTGTCACTCCGAGAGATGACTCTGCCAAGGTCTTTGATCTGCTGAGATATCCTATCTGGATGGAGTTGGAAGTACCCGATCACATGCTGCTTGAGGACAACGTTGAATTCCTGTCGGAGTTTATACCTCGATTTGCCCGCGATCCATGGGGTGTCTACGAGGAGAATAAACATCTTCGTCCCTGATACCTGGTAAACTCAAAATTTTTGTCGATTCACGCTCTCCCTATTGGGTATGTGAGGTATCGTTGTCGCCATCGATAGTTCCATCGCTAACTCCATCGTTATAGTCATCGTTATCATCGTTAAGCTCATCGTTAGTTCCATCGTTGTATTATCTCTTCTCTATGGGCTCTCAAAAACCCTATTTGGTAGGTGTCTATGGGTGTGTATCGCTTATCTGGGATGGAGACTCATCATGGGGGTGACAACTAACGATGGATAGGTATGAAGGCACCCATCGCAATCAGTCACAATCTGTCGCTATCTCGAGCAAACCTTCTCATGCTCCTTCAACTGCCTCTCTCAGGCAATTCTGCATCTGCTTTGTAGCGTTGTACCCTTCTTGCAGTGGAGAGAATAAATAGACCATGACCAAGCTATGGTGATGACCAAGCCCCAGTTCACCACTGAGCAGATTGCAACCCTGCTGGATGGTCTGGGTGTGGTTGAGGTCGTCGAGCTACCCAGCTATATTGATCAGAATTTCATGGTCACCACCACAACTGGTCAGTTGGTCTGCAAGGTTGGCAACAGTGATGAGTCACTGGAACAACTGCAGCTGGAAAACCGCGCCATGCATCATCTTGATGGAAAAGTGGCCTCCCCCCGTCCTATTATTTTCAATGCCCAGGAGATCTTTGAACACAAGGGACATCTTGTCCGGCTGGTATCGGTGGTAGAGGGTGACCTGATCTCATCTTTTGACAACATGCCCTTCTCACTATCTTCCTTTGGTCGCTTTGTGGGAGATCTTGTCCTGCAGATGCGTGACTTTGATCATGAGTTTAACCGTGACCTTCGATGGGATCTGCTCCGATCCTCACTGCTGATCGAGGAATACCTGCCCTCGGTAAGTGATGTCCACCGTCCCCTGATCTGGGGGATGTATGCCAGGTTGCAGGTCCACTGGGATACCATAACCAAGCTGCCGAAAAGCGTGGTTCATAATGATCTCAATGACAATAATGTCTTCTACAATCGTTCAACCCAGTCCTTTGGTCTCGTTGATTTTGGAGATATGGTCCACTCGCTGCGGATCTCAGAGCTGGTCATTGCTCTGACCTATGTGATGATGGGGCAGGACGACCCACTTGATATCCTGAGGGAGATGGTACGTGGCTACTACAGTGTCATAGACATCAGCAATGCTGAGCTTCGTTACCTGCTGTTGCTGATTGCCACCAGGTGCTGTGTCAGTATCTGTATCAGCTCTCATGACAGCAAGGACAACACTGATCCGTATGTAACTATCTCTCAGAAACCTGCAGTTGAGCTATTGAGATGGCTATCAGTCCTGGATGAGACTACTTTTTTCGACCCGTTAAACTGGAAGAATCTGGAAATAGATGACAGTGTTCAACGTCGTCCGGATCTTCTGGAGCAGAGACGATCCGTGACGAGTACTGCACTGAGCCTGCATTATGATACACCGCTGACCATTGTCCGGGGTCGGATGCAGTACCTCTATGATGGTGAGGGAAAAGCCTACCTTGACCTGGTCAACAACGTCCCCATAGTGGGGCATGCCAATCCCCGTGTAGCAGGTGCCATTGCCCAGCAGGCATCATTGCTCAATACTAATTCAAGGTATTTGCATCAGCTCTGGGTGGACTACTTTGAGCTGTTGAGGACCACACTGCCCGACAAATTCACCAAGATATTTTACGTTAACAGTGGAACTGAGGCCAATGAGCTGGCAATCCGATTGTCCCGTGCCTATACAGGCTCAAAAAACATGGCAGTAGTGGAATACGGCTACCATGGCAATTCCAATGCCACTGTGGAAATCTCCCCCTATAAATTCCTGGGCAAGGGCGGATCGGGTCAACCTGATCATGTAACAGTACTACCACAAGGTTTGAGTGAAGAAGATCTGGGGACTGTCAGACAAAGACTGGACGATGTTCAACCGGTGTCATTTCTCTTTGAACCAGTCATGGGTGTGGCTGGTCAGTACTATTTTGATCCCAGCTATTTGCGAGAGATCTGCAGGATTATCCGGGCAAAGGG
>JAEOUB010000085.1 GCA_016839545.1 Candidatus Kariarchaeota archaeon
AGAGGCGATCTGCTTGGCGAGTACTGCCGGATGGCGATAATTGTTACAGAATACCAGAGATCCAATACGTAATGTTGACGTTGATGCAACTGCTGCCATCATGGCAGTGAAACACTCGTAGCTGACCAGATCAGTCGAATCTGCTCGCATCATGAAGTGATCAGAGAACCAGGCATGAGAGAAACCTGATTGCTCTGCTGCTTTGAGAATGGCGTCAATCTGATCGAAATCATATCCAAATTGTGGCTCGATCTGCACACCGAAATACACGTCTGAGGTCATAGTTTGCCAATCGTCATTGACTATAGAAAACTTGGGCTCTCCCTACGTTCTTGAGAGGACCCAGTCGTCAAGACTCTGAGAAATGGTATACTGTGGGGTGAAGCCGGCTTTCTCTGCCTTGGAACTGTCGAGAACAAACTGTCTGCACATGGTCCGGATACGGTACCGTGAGATCCTGGTCTTTATTCCCAACTTAGTTGCCAGCTCACCGATAAGGCCCAGCACCATGGCAACCCGGTAGGGATACCTTGGGCCAAATGGTGGACTGATGTCTAGCCTGTCAGCAAGCATCTGGCTGAATTGAGAGTAGGTGGTGTGGCCACTGATAATATTATATATTTGACCGACTGCCTCATCAAGCTGTGACAGATGGATCATCGCCCTGGACAAATCTCGTGCATCCACATAGGTGATATGACCCTCGCGTGAGAAAGAGGGTAACTTGCCTCGCTCGATACGTTTTGCAATTTCCTCGGTAAAGTTTCGGTCTCCAGGTCCTCCAATATAAGGAGGCCGGACAATAGTATAGGGGATCCCAGAACCGATAAGAATATCCTCCTGTTCAAGTTTGGTTTGACCATACAGGTATTCTGGATGCGGTTGTGTGTCCTCGACCAGTTGGCCCTCATATTGAGTGCCATAGATTGTGATGGATGACACCAGGATGAAACGCTCGATTTGCAACTCCTTAGCCTTGTTGACAAGTTTCTCGGTCCCCTTGACATTGACCAGGTTCAGGATAGCAGGCGGTGCCCCAGCAATGGCTGCTGCAACGTGGATCCAGGTCCAGCCTCTGCCATAGTCGTCAAGTACATCAAATTTGGACAGATCAGCAGTCAGATCCAGTTCACATTTGATTGTGGTCGGACGCGTTTCAACCCTGTCCAGATCACGACCCATGACCACCAGCTCATGATCCGACGCTTCAATCATCTCCATCAGGTGTCTGCCAACAAGACCCGTGATCCCAGTTATCAGATACTTCAACCAATCACCCCAGGGTAAAACGTGAGGAAAGCTGAGTCCCACCACCAGTACCCACTCCCACAAGAATAGCATCCTCGATAACACTCAGCACTGGGTAAGAGATCACATCCCCCGACTCCAGCGACAGTTTCAAGGCATCAATCTTATCATCCCCAGCGATATACAGGTATTTTATCGATTTATTGATCTGCTCAGTTGAGAGCGAGATCCGGTCCTCATCCTGTGCTTCAACGTATGTTCCCAGCGTAACAGTACCTTCCTCTTTGAGCTGAGCAACAAAAGCAGCATTGTGGGGAAAAAGTGATGCAGTATGACCATCCGATCCCATTCCCAGAATCGAGATGTCAGGACCTGATTTACCAAGAGAGGTGTAGAGAGAGATGTAGGCATCTGATGTCAGAGCCGCACCCTGCTCGACGGTTTCTGTCGTCACAGCCATCGGGTGAAATGTAAAACCGGCGAAGGTAGTGGATATCATCTTCTGATTGGATCGCTCATGATTGGGGTCAACAAATCGCTCATCCACCTGGATCAGTACCAGCTTCTCAGCAAGCTCATCTTCCATCTGTCCTAGCAGTGTGTACAGACCAATTGGTGTGGACCCACCTGAAAGCGCCACGATTGCCGATCCCGTGCGAGTAATCGTATAACGGATCAGACGGACAATATCGGTTTCTAGTGAAGCCTCAGCCTGATCTTTTGATGAGTAGAGCTCAATTTCCACAAGGATGGATCATATCCACCTCTAATAACC
>JAEOUB010000086.1 GCA_016839545.1 Candidatus Kariarchaeota archaeon
AGACACCCCTAGTTTAAGGATCAGCTGGTAAACTATGAGAAAAATACTTAATTTGGATGGTACCATCAAGAAGGGGGCTGAAGAGCCTGATATTCCTGATGAGGAACTCCTAAAATGGTACGACGTAATGGTACAGGTACGAACACTCGATGCTAAGGGTATTCGGCTGCAGAGACAGGGAAGAGTGGGTTTCCACATCTTCACCACCGGTCAAGAAGCACACATAGGTATTGCTGCAGCACTCAATTCTGATGACTGGATTTTCCCGGCATACAGAGAGCATGGTGCAGCACTCTACAGGGGTCTTGCACTCGAAAAGGTGGTAAACCACCTGTTCGCAAATGATCGAGACACCCAGAAAGGAAGAAGATTACCAGGTTTATTTGGAGAAAAATCGATCAATTTTGTTAACCCTTCAGCACCTATTGGAACCCAAATTGTACAGGCAACAGGTGCCTCATATGCAGGAATGGAGTTCAACCCCGGTGAAGTAACAGCTGTTTTCTTTGGTGATGGTGCAACATCATCAAATGATTTCCACTCGGGAGTAAACTTCGCAGGTGTCTACAAGGCACCCACCATCTTTGTTTGTATGAACAACCAATTTGCGATCTCAGTTCCAATAGAGAAGCAAACAGCAGCCGAGAAGATTGTTGACAAAGCCGTTGGGTATGGAGTACCCGGTGAGCGAGTAGATGGGAATGACATCTTGGCCATGTATGAAGTTGCAAAAGAAGCGGTAGAACGTGGCAGAAACGGAGAAGGTCCGACGTTCATCGAGGCATTTACCTACAGGTTAGGACCACATACTTCTTCTGATGATCCTTCAAGATACAGAGAAGATGAAGATGTGGAAAACTGGCAAAAGAAAGATCCCATGGTGCGGTTCAAGAACTACCTGACTAACAAGGGAATTCTCACTGAAGACACTGAAAAAGCTCTGTGGGACAAATATGACAAGCTGGTCAACAAGCTGATCGAAGAAGCTGATAAGCGACCTAAACCAAAGATGGAGACAATGTTCACAGATGTCTACGAGGAACTTCCATGGCACCTCAAGGAACAGTGGGAAGAGGTCAAATACTTCACGGAGGACGACTAAGATGGTGGAAATGAATATTCTCGAAGCTGTTCGAGATGCAATGGATGTAATGCTTGCCAAAGATGAGACTGTATACCTGATGGGAGAAGATATTGGACCAAACGGAGGAGTCTTTAGAGCCACTGAGGGGCTTCAGGCTAAACACGGGGTGAACCGAGTACTAGATACCCCTCTCAATGAGAGTGGAATAATTGGATTTGCCATTGGCATGGGTCTAAGAGGGGCAAAAGCAGTACCAGAGATCCAATTTATCGATTTTATATTCCCTGCGTTTGACCAGATTGTGTCTGAACTGGCAAAATTCAGATACAGAAGTGGTGGTCAATTCACAGCCAATGTCACCATCCGCTCTCCCTATGGTGGAGGAGTACGAGGTGCACATTATCACAGTCAATCACCTGAAGCACTGTTCGCACACACACCTGGATTGAAGGTAGTTGTTCCTTCAAACCCTTATGATGCGAAGGGACTGCTAATTGCATCAATCCAGGATCCTGATCCCGTGATCTTCATGGAACCAAAACGCATCTACCGGGCTTTCAAGGAAGATGTACCGGAGGGAGAGTACACTGTACCCATTGGTAAAGCCGAAGTTGTGCGTGAAGGAACTGATGTCACTCTCATCTCCTATGGCGCTATGCTTCACGTAGCTGTTGAGGCTGCACAGATTGCAGCTCAGGAAGATGGTATTAACTGTGAGGTCATTGACTTGAAAACAGTCTATCCCCTTGATATTGATACTATTGAGAAATCTGTGAAGAAGACAGGTCGCGTCATCTCAGTTACTGAATCACCTAAAACTGCAGGATTTGGAGCTGAGATCTCTGCACTCATTGCAGAGAGATACATCGAGTACATGGAAGCACCTATCATCCGTGTCACCGGGTATGATGTGCCCTTCCCATTTGTACTTGAGCACGATTACATGCCAACGGCCGATAGAGTACTGGATGCGATAGATCGCGTCTGGAACTACTAGGAGGTATGAAAATATGGTATACGAATTGAAGTTTGCCGATGTCGGCGAAGGTGTGCACGAAGGAGAAGTGCTTGAAATCTATGTCAAAGTAGGTGACGCCGTAAAGGTCGAACAAGAGCTACTCGAAGTGCACACTGAGAAAGTCACGACTGATATCACATCTCCAGTTGCAGGAACTGTGGCTGAGATTTTGTGTGAGGTCGGTGAGACAATAGAGGTGGGTAATGTCCTGTTCAAAATTGATACTGACGGTGCAAGCGGTGATGGATCAGACGAACCTGCCGGTACCACCGGTAATCAGGTACCCAAAGAAGCAGATCCCTCACTGTTCAAACCCTCCACCCCTGATAGTAGCAGTCGCAGGAAACGGAGGAAAAGAGGAGAGAGTGCACCACAACAGGTTGCACCGCAGCAGATTGTCAATCAGAAAGTTCTGGCAGCACCTGCTGTGAGAAACCGAGCACGTCAGATGGATGTCGATCTCCAATATGTCAAAGGATCCGGTCCTGCAGGCAGGATCACACAAACAGATCTTGAGAACTATACACCGGGACAGGTAGCTGCTCCTGCTCGAAAGGCTATCAAGAGAACAACACAGCTTGTTCCGGGAAGTGAGACACGCATACCTCTGAAGGGAACTCGCAAAACAATTGCAAGAGCAATGCGGCACTCTAAAGATACAGCCGCACATTATACCTACTTTGAAGAGGTGGATATGACCGCACTGGAGAAACTGAGAAATAGCCTCAAACCCCACATGGAGGAGAGAGGTATCAGAATAACCTATGTTGCACTGGTCATGAAATGTCTCGTTCCTGCCCTACGCAAGTTCCCCATGCTAAATGGAATGCTTGATGAGACCAGCAATGAGATCATCCTGCGAGATTACTACAATATCGGTATCTCAGTTGATACAGAAGATGGGCTTGTTGTACCTGTAGTCAAACATGTGGAACAAAAATCCATCTGGGAGATTGCAGATGAGGTCATCGATCTTGCCGGAAGAGCACGAGAGGGCAAACTCAAGATGGATGATATCACTGGTGGCACCTTCACCATAACCTCTATTGGTAATATAGGAGGTGTGATGGCTACGCCTATTATAAAAACACCTGAGTCTGGAATACTTGGTCTGATGAAGGCTAAACTACGACCTGTAGTCATCAATGAGAAGACCAATCCAGAAATAGCGATCAGAAAGATGATGTATCTCTCACTGTCACTTGATCACAGAATTGTCGATGGTGCCGTTGGAGCTAGGTTCATCAATGAACTGATATCCTACATGGAAAATCCCGCACTCATGTGGATAGTGGATGAATAAGATCACCATCAATTACTCGTGCACAATCTGATAGTCTTATAAAATTGGCACAATTGGAACGTTCAGTGTCTAAAGAAGAGCTAAAGGATGTAGATATCCCTGATCATTTCAAGGTAGATTACCTTGAGATGGCAGATGGAGGAAAGCTACGGTATCTTCAATACAGACCTGAGAATCCCAAGGGTTTTGTCTTCATGTATCCAGGAATGAATACTCTGGTCATGTCTTGGATCGTGATACTTGAGAAATTGTCTGAGCTCAATTACGCCGTTGATTATGTGGAATCACGTGAGAAGTACACATCCATTCTTCCAAGAGATAAGCAGATCAGTAGACAGCGAATGCTTGATGATTGTACTGAATCTCTCCATCTTCTTGGCTATGATGACAGAGATTACATCACAATCGGGTCTTCCCTGGGAAGTACAACATTGATCCACAATATGGCTGAGAACAAGATATCTCCGAACCATGCAATTCTGGTGGGGCCATCAACTCACTTCACTGTTCCCAAGATATTTCCC
>JAEOUB010000087.1 GCA_016839545.1 Candidatus Kariarchaeota archaeon
ATAAAGAATGGCTGAATTGTGAGGTCTCTAACTGGCACATAACGATCTTGAATCTCGAATTGAAAAGGATGTGTAACTGAGAATGCAGAATTAGGAAAGGATGTGTGGTATTGGAGTCCTTCGCGAATTCAACCTTCTTGACATCATAGTGATAGTTCTGTGGAGCGATGATTGCGGAATAAAAGTACGATAGAGTGTTATTTTTACGAGATATTTCAAATAATATAAAATATATACATAATCGCAAAATAACGACTAAATATCAGAGTTGGCTGATTGAAATACTTATAATTCAAAGTGGAAACACCTTCAAGGAGGGATTCATATATCAACAGAGATAGAAACTTCAGGTCCATTCCTTGTTCAAACATGGTCTCGTATTCCAATCGTGATCCAGGCATTCATCCTGATGTTTATTGTCGCAGAAATTGGTATCATTCCCTGGGTTCTAATTTCTAGTATGATCCCTTTTCCATGGTTAGTAGTAGTGATGGCTGGGTATTTGTGCTTGTATTACTTATTTTTCAGTGGTAGATGGGGTCATCAACCCACAAAGCAAAATCGCAGAAATAGTTTTAGAAGGACTAAACTGACCAGAGAAGCTTGGACAAAGGGTCTATTAGCTGCTGGATTATTCGTAATTATATCACAGGCCAGTCTCGTGGTATATTTTAGAATCATTGAATTTCCTGCAGAATTGTTTACTGTGTTTAATTGGAAGGATATTTCACCTTGGACAATTGTTCCTGTCATCATTATGGCAGCCCTGACAGCTGGAATTTGTGAAGAGGTAGGTTTTCGAGGATACGGCCAAGTACTATTAGAGGGCCGATACAGACCCATCATGGCAAATTTAATCGTTTCTATAGGATTCCTCATACTTCATCTTAATCAAGCATGGGCACTCCCCATGGTTTTTCAAGGACTTTTACTCAGCTTACTCCTAGGTTATCTTGCTTACAAATCAAATTCACTGATCTTCAGTATGATTGGTCATACATTGATGGATATTTGCTTGTTCTCATACTGGTGGTCCGATATTTTTGAGACTTTCAATTATCCACTCATTGGCGAAACAGGAATTGATGCACATTTCTTATCTTGGGGATTGATTTTTGTGATATCTCTAACTATGTTTACATGGGTAACTCGCAGTTTGAATTTGAGCTCCCAACCAGATGCAGTCCCAATTCAGTGAATAAGCACAAATGCGATAAAGATGATCTGTTGATCAATAACTATCTGCAATTTCAATTCTGTATCTGCACAGGATAGATGAGATAGCTCACAAACACAGAAGAGATCACTGCAAGCACTACTACACCTGATACAAGTGTAAAACTCCATAAAATACCCAGAATAAGTTCAACTAATACAAAGTAATAGACCCACAGCAAGAGGGGAATGAGCACAGCGACAGCTCTCACTTTAGTTCGTGATACACCATGCGGGTTCATCTCCTTTCCGATGAGTGACATACAGACAAGATCTATGACTACAGCTATGAAGAATCCAAGATAGAAAGCAGAGAAAAACTCGGAGAGTGAACCCACGAGGCCGATATTTGCAGTTAGGTATAGAGTGATCATCCCATATCTCAGCCCAATCAATCGGTACATGTAGAAGATAAATGCAGTGAAGATCATGGTATGCATCATGAATCCAGTTGTGGCTATTACGACGAGTGCCTCAGTGGAGGGAGCAGCAGGATAGATTGACCAAAATGGCGAGTGGTACTGGGTGAAAAAGAGGAGCAAGGATGAGAGATGTGAAAAGAGGAGAGCAGCAAGAAATGCGTCGGAAACATTGTCCCTAGATCCAGAGGCAATCTTTAGAATTGGACCGAGTCCTATGAGGAAACCACCTGTTGCTAGAAGTAAATGTGTGGGTGAGATCAGAGCCTCGAAACCAACCTCAATACCGAACAGAATATGCCATAGTGAATCACCAATACCACCAAGGAAAAAGAGGAACACACCAACAAGCGAGTAGCGGTAGGGTCCAAGGAATTCCATGAGTTGACCCTGTGCTAGATGTTTCACAGATGGATAAACCAGCCAGATTGCAGTCAGCAAAAAGCCGGAGGAGAGTACTGCATGCCAGGGTGTGAACACGGTCTCTAGTGGAGGTGGGAGATGGGTCTGGGCCCAGCCGTCGCGGGCTGGGCCTCCATGAATGCTGGGGTGTCACTGG
>JAEOUB010000088.1 GCA_016839545.1 Candidatus Kariarchaeota archaeon
GTATCTGAGCATATTCTTGCGAGTAGAGTTCTCTATTCGCTGATAGAGTTCACTTGCATTTGCCAGATCTTGCTCAGAATACACCATATCACCTACCGGTATCGTGCAATGGCGAATGTGGTCAGAAGAACCAGTGATCCCAAGACGATACCAAGCCCACTCGGAGATCTAACAATATCAGCCAGATCTAGAACAGCCCCATCTATCAGGTTCTGGGCATTATCCAGGCCATCGATCTCCACTCCAATTTCGGGATCATAGAAGATGTTTTCTCCCTGGGGAATGGTGAGTGCCAGTACCGGTCTATCCTCGATTATGGCACGAGAAGCACTCACATCTACTGTCACACCGTCAACAATGGCAAAATCATCCCATTTGAAGAACATGGGAACCTGCGGATGCTCATCACGAAACATGTGTTCCTCGATTGCCCCCTCCATCATCTCTCCATTGTGGTGCATGGCTCTGTCCCTGGTAAGTGGTCCATTATTCGAGGAAATACTCTGCAATATTGCAACCGAGGTATCATTCTCAACAAATGGATAATTCATCTCGATAGACCATTTCCAGCTGTGGACGGTGCCATCAGCCTCATTGAGATACAGATACATAGCAAAGGTATCATCAACTGATTCAATCAGGTATTCTGTTCCGTTCTCGCCCTCACTCATCACTGGATCAAGCAAGAAGTCACTGTTCAACAAGATCTCAGAGATGACAGTATCATTGTCATAGTACCCTGTCCCATCGGTATCATCGTATTCAACCAGAGAGGTGATCTGGATCTCAATAGTGTTACTTAGATCTTCTGCAGCAAGATCATGGCCCCTGGGGCTATTTTGCATCTGCTCTCTGACCTCTTCCGATGGTTGGACATGGATTGAGATAACGATTGCCTCATCCACATTGACCTCACCGGTGATATTCATATTTCCACGCATACCCTCGAACCCTCCGGGTCCGGTATGATGTTCATGGTGTCCCTGACCCATCCGATCACGGGGACCGTTTCCGGGACCCTGGGCAGAAGCCACTGTGGCTGTCAGCAGGATTACCACTGAAATTCCAAGTACAAGACGTATTGTGTGTTTCATAGTGATATCCCTGGGGTATTATTGATATTCATACATTTACCTCAAATAACGGTTGAGTTTCTTGAACTTGGTATTTTGAGCTTTTGAGGTGGGAATTTACAGAACCATATCAAGTGGCAGGTAAATTACCAGAAAACTCAGTCCCAACCCGACATTCATCGCCAGGAATTTATGGACCAGGTATCGATGTTGCGGTTCTAATTCGACCAGACCCAATATCGACAGATTCAGACCAAGTGTAAGAAAGAGGGTGGCACTGGCAGCCAGAGTACTGAGAAACCCAACCAGTGTAGGATTGACCAGCAGAACGATTACAATGGTAGAGACAAGCATCCAGGCAATCGTCAATGGAAAGGCATCACGGATCATCTGAGGTGGTGGTGCACCTCCGGTATCGTTGATCACTGTCGCACTGTTATACCGGGGTGTGAATACAATAACAGACACCAGGGACAGTGCAGTCAGGCTTAGCGTGTGGTAGACAATATATATTGAAAAAGTGAAAGTCACAAAATCACCGTACAGGACACCATACGAGCTCAGTAAGGTAAAGCCTGCAAGTGCAGATACAGGCAGCATGAATGCAGACATATTCCAGATATTGGAGATCGTGATCTGGTGGAAGATATTGAAAACAATACATGCCAGCAGACCGGTGATGATACCGAGCATAGGAGGGCTCAATGTGACCATGGAATCGGAAATAATAAAGAGGTTATGAGCTTTTTGACGAAAAGATAATGAAAAGAAGCCAGCCAGGTGGAGCGTTCTGGCTGGCATGTACAGGAGAGATCTCAGATCAGTAATCAGAATGGGGGGCGTGAGGCTTGTGCAGCCAGTTTTTCTGCTGCAGCTATTGCTTTCTTGCGAGCTTCCATCATTTTGACCTCATCAGCATTGTACCAACCTGATGTTTCATCCGTTGAAGTCTTCTTCCAAGATTTTAGAAATGCGGCCACAAATTCCAGAGATGGGCGTTTTGCTCGTGTTGCAGTAGGTTCAGAGGGGTTGTGTACAGTAGCCATAATATTTCACCAATGGGATGAGTCCCACATATTAACTTGGCATTTTTCCTTTAAGTATACCCTGTGTAAGAATTGTATGCAGTGTCCAATGATTGGACAATCACTCCAGATTATCTGCAGCTTTTCTCTCTAATTGTTTAATGAATGCAGGATCCACTACTGGTAATACCATTTGCCTGTATTTTCTATTCGCCTCCATCCGGTCGATCATACCAGAGCAGTTGGGAGCATCTTTCAGTTCATCACAGCTCTCACACAGGTTCTTTGCAGGTTTCATTCTCCTGTAGATGCGGTAGGCATTATATCCTATGAATATCAATCCGGCAAACCCCAGTTTCAACATCCAAGGCTGCAGGAATAGCTGGGCTAAACTAATCCCAAGCACGATACCCATGAGCAAACGGACTGTTCGTTTCAACCATCGACCACTTGCAGTACCGTCAATTGAAATCACTGCCACAGCAGTCAGACCAAGCATCGCGACAACCGCCAAGAGGTTACTGAAACCAATGAGCAATGATCCAATAAAGCTGATAATGGCCCCTACTGTAATCAAGGTGCATCCCTGACACAGAGATACCCCCATCACATCAAATCGCTGGTTGGCATACGGATCACATGTGGGATGGTGTGCCCAGATAAAGCGATAACTGAGTTTTATCCATGTTAATTCTTGCGAGATATAGCGACGTAGGTTCATCCTAGATATCCAGGATCAGTCAAATTTGACGCGGACTGCAGTTCCATAGACTATGGTGCCGTTGGCAGAAGCACCCTGACCGCTACCCATGTTATCAGAATCAAACTTGATACCGACAACGGCATTGGCACCCAGCATCCTGGCATCATTGAGCATCCGGCTGACAGCTTCATTTCTCGATTCGATAGCCATCTCGGTATAGGCGCTGACCTCGCCACCACAGGTTGACTGGCATCCTGCAATACAGTCACCACCCACACCTCGGGCACGTACGGTTGCGCCGTAAACCAGTCCTAGGTGCTGCACTACTGTTGCGCCGGTGATTTCAGCGGTAGTGCTAATATACATTTGATCTGTCTGTTGAGACATAGGCTTATCGGGACTCTCATCCTTAAAAATATTGAGAGATTTGCCGGGAATACCTCGTCATTCCTGCATCAAGAGGGATCAAATTGGTCAAACGAGACGATGGTAAAAATCCCGGATAAATGTGAAACCTATCAGGCCTGCTGCAAGATATCCTGCAACCTCAATGATTGGGAGGGGAAATGACCAGTACCAGATGTAGATGTAGATGAAGACAGTGGATACAATTGCAGAGAACTGCTTTCTGCTCTCTCGCTTGACAGGCAGATTGACATTGTCAAGAATGATGACATAGACATATCGCAGAAAGGCTATTACCAGCAGAACAGCAGTGATTTTCTCCTCAAAATACAGCCAGAAAAGAAGATAGACTGTCAACAGTGCATCAGTTTCAACATCCATCAGTTCTCCAATTCTGCTTTTTTGATCCAGTACTTTGGCAGCTACTCCATCTGCTTTATCGAGAAGGTACAGAAAAGAGAGGCTGACAGAGACAACTATTGGATCCAGAAAGGGATAGGTCAGAAAGACGAGGATGGTAGCTGATCCCCTGAGCACGGTAATGACATTGGGTATTCCAATCCTCATTGGTAAGTGATCGGTATGAATCCAGTTTCTGATCAGTCCATACACAAAAACCGCATAGATCATCAGGTTCACAGCAATGACCGGAAGAAGCGAACTCAGTACCAATGAGACAACGAGTGTGGGTAACAGGATCCAGGAGGTGAGAACCGGTACCTGTTCAGGATCCATACAGTGCAATTATCTATTCACGATAAATAGATTGTTCTCTCTCCTTACCGGTATCTGCTACACCATCCTCTGCACTGATCCACCTGACAACTGCGTGAAAGCTACAGAGGTAGATGATTCAACTGAATCTACATCATTTTTCACCTGTCTTTCATAATCTAGCGCATCATCATGTCATTTTGCTGATATTTGTATTTTGAAAACAGGTTCTTTCAAATTTCTATTGGTACAATTGACATGACAACAGATTCTGAGAATTGCAACAGTCTGTATTTTCGTCAAATGAATATTTCGCAGTCCTCAATAGGTTTGTATGCATTTTTCGAATTTCGAATGGCGTATCATTCAGCAACTTTAAATCCATAGGTCGACCCCCTCGAGAAAATGGATTCAGATAATTCATCCTATGACGCTGAAAAAGCGAAAGTAGAGGCCGAAAAAGCCAAGAAAGATCAGCAGAAAAAAGCTGAGAAGCAGGTGGCAGATACCCGAAAGCAGGAGGAAAAGGAAGAGAAGAAGGCAATGACCAAACAGAAGCGCATTCCCTACAAACTTCCCCTCTACATGAGACTCTTCAACCTGGTAGTTGGTCTCCTCTTCATTGGTGCCTCACTCTTTGCTCTGGCATACGAGGAACTGACAGTTGTCAATACAGTGCTCATTCTTGCAGCCCTACTTGGTATCTCCGGTGTACTCAGGATGCTCAATGCCTTTTATGAGAAAGATATTGGTGGGACCAGCCGTCTCATCCGGTTTCTTATTGGTGCCTTCCTTGTGGTAGTTGGAGTACTGATTATCCTTGATTTTGGCTTCGGTGAGGATATCCTCTACCTACTGCTTGCCATCTCACTCTTCCTCCTCGGTGGAAGTCGTATCCTGGTGGCAGTCAGGCACAAAGCCCATCCCTGGATGATCAAGCTTATCCACATGGTTCTGGGTGCAGCATTGATCCTGATCTCGGTTGCTGCAGTCCTGCCCCAGTATACACCTGTCGAACTCCCCGTGGACATTATCACTATGATTGTCCTCGGTTTCTTTGTCAATGGTATCTCACGGTTCATAACAGGTCTCTATGGCATCAATGAGAACCGCAAGAAAGTCTAGTACCATTTGAACTCTCTAAATGCATCTCAATTTACCTAGGTATCACAAACTCCATAACTATCATATCATTGCAACCACTTGTGACGAATTACCAAATACCCAAAGCTGAGAATGAGCCGATAAAGAGCTACATGCCCGGTTCACCCGAACTGGTTGAGCTCCAAGCTGAGCTGGAGAGACAGAAGAATACAGTGGTCGATATTCCCCTGATCATCGGTGGCCAGCGAATATTTACCGAATCAAAGGGTGAGATCCGTATTCCCCACAAGAAGGACCATAAACTTGCCACTTTCTCCCAGGCATCAACTGATCATCTGGATCAGGCAATTGCTGCTGCCGCCGCTGCCAAGGAGGAGTGGGAGAACATGCCATGGCAGGACAGGATGGCCATCTTCCTCAAAGCAGCTGACCTCCTTGCCGGTCCATGGAGAGCAGTACTCAATGCTGCCACGATGTTGGGCCAGTCAAAGAACGTCTTTCAGGCAGAAATTGACGCCGCATGTGAACTGATAGACTTCTGGAGATTCAATCCCTATTATGCCAAGCAGATCTACGGTGTCCAGCCCGATTCAAGTGCCGGTATCTGGAACAGGTCTGAATACCGTGCCCTCGAAGGTTTTGTCTTTGCCATTGCCCCCTTCAATTTCACATCAATTGCAGGAAATCTTCCCACTGCACCAGCAATGATGGGTAATACTGTACTGTTCAAACCCGCTTCCACAGCTGTGCTCTCTGCATATTACATCATGGAGATCCTGGAAGAGGCAGGTATGCCTCCCGGTGTGATCAATTTCATACCCGGTCGTGGATCTGTTGTGGGTCCCTACCTCCTGCCCCACAGGGATATGGCTGGTGTTCATTTCACCGGATCCACCGGAGTGTTCCAGGACATGTGGAAGACTGTGGGTGAGAATATAGCCACGTACAAATCATACCCGCGTATTGTCGGCGAGACTGGCGGGAAAGACTTCGTGTTTGCGCACCCTTCTGCCAATCCTGATCAGGTCGCTACAGCACTACTACGTGGGTCGTTTGAGTATGCCGGTCAGAAATGTTCTGCCGCATCTAGAAGTTACCTGCCAAAGAGCCTATGGCCTGCAATAAAGGAGAAGCTCCTGGCAGATCTCAAGACGGTGAAAACAGGAGATCCCACCGAGATTTCCACCACTGTCAATGCAGTCATTGACCAGTCGGCATTCGAATCGATCTCACGATACATCTCCTATGCTGAGGAAGCAGAGACTGCCCAGATCATCACCGATGTCAAGATTGACGACTCCGTTGGCTACTTTATCCATCCGACAGTGGTCGTCACAGAGGATCCCCAGTTCAAATTATTACAAGAAGAGATCTTTGGACCTGTGCTTACCATCTTTGTCTACGAGGATGACAAGTTCGAGGAGACACTGGAATTGTGTGATGCCACCTCACCCTATGCTCTGACAGGATCTATCTTTGCCAAAGGACGTACTGAAATCAATCTGGCGTTCAAGAAACTGCGACATGCTGCCGGTAACTTCTACATCAATGACAAGCCAACTGGTGCAGTTGTCAATCAGCAACCGTTTGGTGGCGGCCGAGCAAGCGGCACCAATGATAAGGCTGGTTCCCAGTGGAACCTGATGCGATGGGTATCACCTCGATCAATCAAGGAGACATTTGTGCCTCCAACACAATATGACTACCCCTACATGAGAGATTAATCCTCAACATTGATATTCAGATAAACAATCATATTCACAGTGTATCTCGATCCTCAATTCTGGTATGATCAGGGCAAGAAACGACAGTATGGAAAGGGTATGACCAAAACCGTGAGGGATGATGTCGTATTCGTGACCTCTGCTGTACCGATGGCCATTCGCAACCTTGTCAGTTACACAGATACCCCACCAGATAACTTACCAGAGCTTATTGAAGAAATCAAAGAGCATTACACAAATCTGGGAAATGACTTTTTATGGATTGTCCATCCTCTTGACAGACCCAAGGGTATTGCTGATGAACTGATCAGACAGGGATTTCAGCATTATATCTCCACTCACATGGCAGTGGTGATTCCCACACCGACCTATGTTCAGACCACCTTTGGACAGTTTACCTCTCCTTTCACCTTTACTGAGGTGAACTCTGAAGCCATATTTGCAGATGATTTTGCCGATCTCAACGTGCACTGCTTTCCCAATCTCTATGCCAACCGACAACAGTACCGGGAAGTCACACAGAATCGTCTGACATCGGTCACCGAGAGGGAAGCGGGGCGGTATTATTTCGCTGCCTATGATCAGGACACTCTGGTTGGGTTCTCTTCACTTACCGTTGTTAACGAGAAATCATTTCTGCGAGGTCATCTAGCTATTGCAGGTACTCATGAACTCTTCAGGTCCAAAGGTATCTACACTGGAATGATCTATCACCGTGTGCTCAAGTCATTAGAACTGGAATTGGATGTAGTTACCATCAATGCCAACACGCAGACCTCAGGCCCTATCATCAAGAAATATAGGATGACTCCCGTAGTCACTGAAGATTGGTATTATTACAAATTAACGACTTAGTCGGTATCCACCCTGTCCTCATCTTTTGTGGTATCAAAATAGAACTTGTAGCCATTGGGATCTAGAATGATGGTATCTCCAGTTCCAGGCCCCTCCACATTCTCCTCCCGTTTCAGGAATTCAACTCCCATCTTCTCCAGGTGGGCATTGATTCTGGGTGTGTTGCCCCCACGGTAGTTAAAGAGTACAGGAACTCCAAACTCATGCTTGATGAAGCCACCTGAGAACAGGGCAAAATAGACCAGACCATCAGTCAGGGTACACCAGCCTTTGTCTGCGCCACCTGTGTAGATAGTAAATCCAAGATTTGAGTAAAATTCAATTGATTCCTCCATATCATCAACATCGATACAGATCTCGAAATGGTGTCCCAGTCGTGGTGCTTCCATAGCAGGGATTGACCCCCTCTATCCTAATAAGATTGTGTCTCCGGTGAACTCCATCATCCATGTCAGATATACAGGGCATGACTGCAAGAATTTTATCACCAATCTCCCTTCTGAACCCATGGACAGGGAGGTCATTGACTGGCTGATTGCCAGCGACCCCGCAATCGCGCGATTGACGAAGAGAGATCTTCTTGAACTTCCCAGGAAAGAATGGGACTATCATGAACAGGAGATGCTCACTGTCGGGTGGTGCAGACGACTGCTCGATCTTCAAGACCCTGATGGAAGGTGGGGACAGGGACTCTATGGTCCCAAATTCATCTCCACACATTACACCCTCATGCTTCTGCGTCGCTTGGAGATGGTACTGACTCCTGAGATAGAAAATGGCTGTCGTCAGCTCATCAATATCAATGCAATCGGTTCTATCCCGACAACAGAACCTCCACGGGTTGACGCCTGTATTACCGGTATGGGTCTGTCTATCCTGGCTTTTTTCAACCAGCAGCAGCAGCTGTTTCCTGAGATTCTCACCTATCTGGAGGATAACCAGCTGCATGATGGTGGGTGGAACTGTGTGCTCCCTCAACGCCCCACCAAGCATTCCTCAATGCATACCACATTGCTGGTACTTGAGGGCCTCAAACAGCTGGCAGATACCAGTTCAATATACAGGTCGAAAATCAACGCTCTGAGTGACCAAGCTCATGAGTTTCTGCTGCAGCATAATCTTTTCAGGTCCCATCGTACTGGAGAGGTCATTGATCCTGGATTCATTGATATCTCATTTCCTCCTCGTTGGAAGTACAATATCCTGACTGCACTGGACTATTTTGCCAGTATCAATCATCCCTATGATCACAGGATGGAAGAGGCAATTGAAATTGTAAAGCAGAAAGAGAAGAAAGGAAGATGGTACCAAGGCAAGCAGATGGGTGGTCCCACATTCTTCTCCACCAACATTGCTCACCAGGGAAGTCCATTCAATACGGTCAGAGCTCTGCGTGTCATCAGGAAATACCTTTGATATCACCTACCACTCCTTCAATTCTGATATCCGATTTGCTAGGAGATTGTGCAAACTGATATCTGTTTTAATATGTAAAATATATCATTTCCTAGCAGTTTATAACTATCGAAATCCTATTCGTGGTATCGAACAGTGATGCATATGTCGATCGATACAGAAGAAGCTATTGAAAAATTGGCTGATTACCGTTCCAGCAGCAAGAAAATTGATACCAAGAAAGACCCCAAGGCGATGCATGACTCTCCCATCCGTACATTCTTTTTGAAGTACTACTGGCTCAATGTCATCGCGGTTACCACTCTCTTCTTTGCCATGCTCATTGGAGGATGGTCTCTGATACAGCCTATCTGGGTAATCAGCTCACTGGCTGTGCTCTTTGTCATTACCCGACAGACCTACCGGACCATGGATCGTCTGAAAATATCCAGTGGTCGTGACACACGGATTGATGATGTCTTTGTCATTCTCCTGGTTGCAGGATCATTTTACCTGTTCAGCCTGTTTGCACTTGTTGACCTGCAGACATTCATCTCAATCCATGTGGGGCTTACAGTAGTCTGGTTCCTGCAGATAGTATTTGTCAATTTCCTCAAGCCTGAAGCAGGTATTGCCAAGACCTCAGGAATTATTGAGAAAGACCAGGATCCCTCCAAGATGGATCAGTTCAAGGAATTCATGACAGTCCCACGGGCAGTCGTCTTCGCACTCTCCCTCATTCTGGCAGGAGTCATCAATTTCATCTAGTAATCTGCAATAACAGGCACAACCTCTTCATGCAGTGTTTCAAGAGACTCAAGCGTGTAGATATCAGGTAGATTGACTATAATGTGGTCAAAGCCCATCTCACCAAGCCGTTTCAGTTCAGACAGGAAGACCTCTACAGTGTCATCCTCGTGGAGTTTCAACGTGCTCAGAGTGGTCTTCTCAATCGTATCGTAATCACGACCCAGGTTCCCACAGTGCTTTCTAATCACATCCAGCTTGTGCTGCAGAACATCAAAATTGTTTCTTCCAAAGAGATTGGTCGCATCTGCATATTGGGCAACCATTCTCAGTGTTTTCTTCTCTCCCATGCCACCGATCATGATGGGAACCCTCCCATTGATCGGCTGAGGGGAATTGTGCACATCTCCCAGCTGGTAGTGCTTGCCCTCGTACGGTCCTGATTCATCTGACCACATCTTATCGGTGATCTGCAAGGTCTCCTCAAGTTTCTCAAAACGATCTGTCCAGGTACCATAGGGAAAACCATAGGCCTCAGCCTCCTCCTTGTACCAGCCTGCACCCACACCAAAATAGGCACGACCACCAGACAGCACATCCAACGTGGTTACCTGCTTGAC
>JAEOUB010000089.1 GCA_016839545.1 Candidatus Kariarchaeota archaeon
ACTTCTCATTACCCATTTTGCGGAGCGGATTGTGGGACAGTCTCAGGGTACGAAGAGAGGGAAGCTCGGACAGACACTCGTAATCGATATGAGAGAGGTAATTGTTGGAGAGATCCAGGATTTCAAGGTCCTCCAGGCCTTCCAGTTGAGGAAAGGCGTAAAGCTGATTGTGTGCCAGGTTCAGGGTACGAAGAGAGGGGGCTGATGACTCAGGAAGATGTATTTCCACAAGCCGGTTATTTGAAAGATCAAGGTCTCTCAGTCGCTGTAAATCGGGAAGGTTAGCATTTGCCAGACTATTGTCTGAGATATTGAGGGCTTGGAGCTCTTGCAGAGAATCCAGCCCCATGGGCAGTCTCGTCAAATAATTGCCCCCAAGAGATAGGGTTTCGAGGTCTGTAAATGAAGACAGAGCCGGAATTACCTTCAGTCGATTGGAAGTGAGATCGAGGATCTTGAGCCGGGTGAGTCTTGTCAGTGAAGAGGGAAGAGAGGCGAGAAGATTTCGTCCCAAGAAGAGTTGTGTGAGATCCTGGCAATCACCAAGACTATCTGGAACAGATGTCAGACGATTTCGACCGGCGTCAAGAACGCGAATCTGTCTCAGATTTCCCATGTCCACAGGTAATGAACTCAGGTTCCGATTGTTGAGCATCAGGAGAAAGACTTTGCCCTTGATCACACGGACTCCAAACACCCGGTTACCCTTGAAGTAGTCTACAACGGGAATCTTCCTTCCCAGTTGTTGTTCAAGGGTGATGATCACATCCCGTTGTTGATCATCAATATCACCCGTCATGCGATCTAGTATAGGCAAATTTACCCATAAATGTGTCGTACTGAGTTAGAAATACTCTGATAGGCTATGATTGTGAATGGTATCATAGTAGCGGAGATCCATGATCTTGCCACGCTCAGAATTGATACGTGATACCTCATGTCTTGCTGCCAACCCAATCTGATCAGCAATAATTCCAATTTTCTTGAGACCTACATGATCCAGGATTTTCTCAATCTTGTGGATCTGACGCACCTGCAGGGACCGCTTTGAGTCCAGGTAAATCCAGCCTTCCTGAGTATCTTCAAAGAGGAAATGAATGACATTGGACACTGCACCATCCTTGTACCGTAGTCCGATGCTGGGTTTGCGACCTCGTATTTCCTCTATAAACCTGACGACCTCCATGAATTTGACCGGACAGCGAACACTGCGGTTGAGTTTATCCTTCACCACATCCACACGCTCAACATCATTGTATGTGGGATCTACCTTGCCATCTAGTACTCTAGATCCAAAAGGATAACTGAGGAGATCTCGTAGAGACTCTGAGGCATCAATGAAGTAGGAGTCCTCCTCCTCATTCTCAAAAAAATCGTCTATCTCATCATAGATATTGTTCTCTGGGGAATCGGAATCCCAACTGTTCATATATGTAACCACCAACAGATTTAGACAAAAGTATCTTATAACCTTTTCTTCGAGCCTCTGAGCGGTTAGAATTGACTAGAGTAAGTACAGGTTAACTAGAGGTTTCTCTAGACAGTAGGTGAGATATCCCCGAGAATACCAGTATAACGGCCAGAATACTCAGATTTATCATCCACATTGTTTGCCATCCGAGAAACTGACCACCGATCCAGCCCAGGTAGGAGAAGAAGATTGCATAGGGGATTGCAGTCACCACAGAGACCAAGAAGAAACCCAAACGTGGTAGAAAAATACCACCCGAAACCATGGAAAGAATATCATTTGGAGCTGTGGGTACAAGTCTCAGAGCAAACAGACCACGGAGTCCATACTGCTGTAAAAACAGGATCCATCTGTTCTGCTCATATCTATCAAGTACTCCTGCAAACCTTCCTCCGAGACGTACCGATCGGTATACCACCTCGTACGCCACTTGAGCTCCAACCACCATACCAAGCCAGTTAATCACTGCCCCACCAACAATACCGAAACTACTTCCGGAGAGTAATAGCAGCGTCTCCTTGGGAAATCCAGGGATGAATACCTGGAGGACTAGACCCCAAAAGAGTGTGACTGCCAGGTAGAACATATACAAGGATTATCTCGGTGAATAATAAGGGCTAAGACGTATTTCTCATCGTTCGTTCCAGCTTGTCCACATCACGATACAACTCGAGAATAAGCTTGTGCATGAAGAGATAGAAGAGATCAATCTGCTGCACATGTGGCTCCATTGTCCGAAGGCTAGTCAGTGCTCTATCAAATGCCTGCTTGTATCGCTGATCACGAACAAATGGTCCAAATTGCTGGATGAGAAGCTGCTCAAGTCGGGCTAGGTCTAGCATACACCAACTGGTGCTCTCAGTTATTTAAGTCGATAAGAGGTCATTCCAAGTGATTATTTCCTTCGATTTGCTCGGCGACGATTAAGAAGTTCCTGGAGTTCAGAGGCAACTGATGTGTTCTGTTCAGATTCTTCCTCTTCAGCCACGTCGAAGCTGGGCATTTCGGGTTGAGCATCTCCTGCTGCCTCTACTGGTACCTGATCTGCCTGGCTAAATGCACCACCCATGAATGCAGTACCATCTGGTTTGAACAGATCAACCGACTGAATAATCTCTTTGGCCAGCTGCTTGAGGGTGGGATTGAGTTTGCTCATATTCTCTGCATATGCCTGTTTAATCTCTGTCAGGAAATGTACTCCTGAGTCATAGTCATTAGCAACAAATGCGGAAATTGACTGGATGATAAAGAGTTTCATCAGCTTGTCAACCGGCATGGGATCTGAACCGTAGCCATACATCAATCTAATTTAAGGGGGAAATGGTACAAAAAGGTTTGCTCACTCAGTATTCTCGCGTATCCATGTTCCCGCCTCACCCTTCAAAGCCCTCTCAGCAAGATCCGGAGATGTGATAATCGTCAGCCCTGAGAAATCAAGGGCTGCTTCAAGTTTGGGTCCCATACTTCCGGCTGCGGCATCATTATCCTCTATCATTGCCCGTGCCTCGGTCTTGGACAGCGTTGGGAGGAAATGCTGGTCGGCCAGCCCGAAATTCCTGTAAACACCATCCACATTGGTGAGGATCATCAGAGTGTCAGCACCCAGTTCATTTGCAAGAAGAGCTGAAGCTCTGTCCTTGTCTATTACAGCATCCCTCAACTGGTAGCCATCAGCGGTAAGAACTGTGGGATTGCCCCCTCCACCTCCTGCAATCACAACTCCTTTCTCAGAAAGATCACGTATTTGGTCTATCTCCACAATTCCTCTGGGATAGGGAGAGGCGACCACTCGTCGGTATCCCTTCTTG
>JAEOUB010000090.1 GCA_016839545.1 Candidatus Kariarchaeota archaeon
CAAGATAATAGGTATGAGCCCCATCGCAAAATTTCTTTTCATTTCCTATTTCAGTCTCTCTATTTCTAATTTATTAATAGAACTAAACGGGGATATTTGCTTTGAATATCATAACAACAATGAAAATGCCGAATATTTCCCTTGTTCTCTGTTCTCCACCGTTTTCAAAATGTCTGACTGAAACGACCGGCGAATCATTATATACTAAAACTCCTGTAGTACACTGCCGGTGAGCCATATGGAGAAATCTGACTACCTTTTTCGCTCAGAGAATCTCAGCATGCTATTTTCAGGTGTACCGGTAATAGAGGATTTTACCTGTAACATCCAATCCAGAGCTCTTGGGCTTCTTGGACCAAACGGGTCGGGAAAGACCACTCTCATCAAACTTATGCTGGGTCTCCTCCAACCAACTTCTGGTACAATCGAACTCAATATTCCAGGAGAAGATCTTAGGGTGATTACAGACCAGCCCAATCTACCCGAGGAAATGACTATTGATCAATGGGTCGAAACAATTGAAGAGCTTCATGGACCTCCAACTAGGAATATTGATATACAGACAAATTTTGGGCTGGACGGAGAATGGAAGATAAAAAATCTTTCAGCAGGTCAAAAGCGGAAAGCAGCTCTTCTTCTTGCTTTTTATGGTCGACCTAAACTCATAATTCTTGATGAGCCAACAAACTTTCTCGATATTGTTTCCAGGGAGTATATTCTCAATCTGCTTAAGGAACATATGGATTATACAGGTGCCAAGTTACTTATTGCATCGCATCGGATTGAGGAAATTCGCATGTTCTGTGATGACGTTCTCATTCTGAAAGAAGGTCAGGTACTGGCCACAGTATCCCTTAGCGACCAAATTCCACAATTGTACGCAATGCGTGTTGATGATGAGGGGAAGATGATGGCTGAGCTTGACAATGAGCAGGTATTCTATTTTCTTCAGACAACATATCAGGGCAATATTTTGAAGATGGAGGCTTCTGATGCAGTGTTCAATGCAGCAGCGAAATTTATTATTGACGGTGGTCGAATATTCGAATTTGAGGCAGTAGATGAGCTTCAAAGAGCAATAGAGGATTTGTTACAATGAGTTCTCGTGAGTCACTTGCTACTGGGTACATATTCTTTAGATTTCCAACATATCATGCTCTTGTTCTCATCCCTCTGATTGCTGGCATGATCAGTGGTATGTTCGTTCGAGGAAACCTGGATTTAGAGACAGCAACTCCACTGGAACTTGTAATTGAAAATCAGTTGGCTAGAACGGACGCGTTTCTTTTCCTTGTGAAAATTAGTTTAATGATATTAATGTCATTTTTTATCACTTTCAAATGGTCACAAATGAAAAAAGATGGTAGTTACGGATTTTGGCTTACCCAACTCGTCAGTAGACGGAAATATTATCTGAAATCAGTCAGGGAATTCATATTTACCGCCTATTTTGGTGTCGCAGTTGGACTTGCTATGCTCCTCTTCATAGGTGGTATTAAACTCCCCACTGTGCAGATTATCTATCTATTTGTGCTTGCGCTGTCTTCTACTATCCAGATGATATTGGTGGGTATCTTATTTGCTGAACTCCTCAAGGATCCAGAGCTTTCAACTGTAGCTTACATATTAGCAATCAGTATCTCAATATTCGGCCTTACAGATCGAAGTTCGCTGTTGCATCAACTTTTCAACTCTGAATTGCATTACTACGGAGATGGAACCGTTATCTCAATCGCTCTATCTTGGACTGTAAATCTGTTATTGCTGGGGTTAACATACCTGATTCATCAAAGGAGTGGGATCGATCTATGAAACTGAAAACAATTTCCACAATTTTGATGATTGCGAGCTTCCTATTGCTCTTACCTTTATTCCAGGCACCTACAAGTATCACCTTGATTCAGAATACACCTAGCTCTATCATCATCTCTGTGAATACCCCATCCGTTCATATCTCTGTAAGCAATGGATTTCAGTTATTCTTGAATATCTCATATATTGACCCTGTTTCGAATGAGCTATTGGATCTGGAGGGTTTTTGGAGTGTTGTA
>JAEOUB010000091.1 GCA_016839545.1 Candidatus Kariarchaeota archaeon
GCTAGTATTTTGATAGAAGGTTCATTAGCAGAAGATGCTAGAGCTCCAGGTGGCTATGAACTTCAAGTGAAAACATTTGATATCCATCATCCATCTGAGGAATCATATGACTCGGAGGTAGGACCAGAAAGTTCAATTGATATAAAACTTTCAAAACGGCATATCGTCCTCAGAGGTCCAAAATCATCATCAGTTCTCCGATTTACAAGTCATGTCCTGAAATATCTTCGAGATTTCTTCTACAGTCGTGGATTGGAAGAAGTATTTCCTCCGTTAATTACTGAAGCACAAGCCGAAGGTGGATCAGAATTATTCGAAGTTGATTATTTTGGTCAGGATGCATATCTTACACAATCTTCTCAACTATACTTAGAAGCCGCCATTTTTGCACTGAGAGACGTGTTCTGTATTCTCCCATCATTTAGAGCCGAAAAGAGCCGAACTCAACGTCATTTGGCAGAATATAGACATATTGAAGCAGAATTTGCATTCGCTGACTTTGGAGATTTGAAGGAATTCATAGAGGATATGATCATTTACGTTGCAACACAGGTGAAAGAGAACGACTCTGATATACTGGAACTCTGGGATCGAGATCTTGAAGTACCAAGCAAACCATTCCCCAGGATCACTTATGAGGAAGCTGTATCTTTGCTACAAGAGGAATTCGATATTGAGATCCCGTACGGAGAGGATATTAGCGACGCACCCGAGAGGAAACTGGTAGAACATTTCGGGAAACCAATCATTCTAGAACATTTTCCTACACACATGAAACCTTTTTATCATAAGATCAATGCAGAAAACCCAGATATTACAAATTCAGCCGATTTTCTCTTTCCCATTTGTGGAGAGTTAGTTGGAAGTGGAGAACGAGAGACTGATATTGACTCCATGCTTGAGAGGATGGCAGCTATGGATCCGCCTCTTGATCCAGCAGATTATACCTGGTACCTCGACCTACGAAGATATGGGTCAGTGACCCACTCAGGTTTTGGTATGGGGCTAGAGAGACTAATACACTGGCTATTAGACCTTGAGTCAGTAAGAGATGCCACGTTTTTCCCTAGAACTGTCAATCGCCTGTCACCATGAGAACAACCCTCGCTAAATCTCAATGTTAGGGAAACTAACCCTCCTCACATAGACCATGTGAATCTAACGACTATTTTATATGAGCTAGTAATTTTATCTTGTATAGGCTACTCGGGATTTTTCTTATATATGTACTAAATAGCCGAGTAGAAACAATTTTCCTAGGTGGAATGGCTCTGGCAGCGGAAATATTAGAACAAATCGAAGATCTCACCGGTAAAGACCGGCTTGATAGACTTCGAGAATTCAGACGCGATTTAATTGCTCAGGTAAGAGAGGTCGAGAAACGACGTACTGTCCTCAGAACTGAGCGGGATGAAAAGAACAAAAAGGTGAAGGATTTATTCGCCGTAGCACGTGAAGCACGAGAGAAACGAGATGCAGTTAATGAGGACGTAAAACTCAACAAAGCATTACGAGATCTCCGAAAAGAAGATGCTGACAAGGCTCTCGCTGAATTAGAGAAAATAGAAGACGAAATGAAAGATATGGGAATTAACCCCCAATCCTTCAACAAAAGAAAAGGGATTTCAAAGAGAATCAGAGATCTCGAGATGAAAATCCAGACTACAGGTAATCTCAGTCCACAGGAAGAAAGAGAACTGATTGAGGAAATTGAAAAATTGACCAAAAGAATGGACAAGCTTGAAGTTGCAGATGAGAAGCGTGATGAGATGCGTGCCATCAGAAAGAGACTAAGAACCCTGAGAGGTGAGGCACTGTCTCATCACAAGGAAGTTCAAAAGCTCGCAACTCTGTCACAAGAATACCATGATAACATGATTGACAGCATCAAGGATGCCAGAAATATCAGAGCCGAGGCAGACACAAGTCACCAAGAAGTTATCGAGGTATCAAAAGAAATCAATGAAATCCGAAAACAGATTAGCAAAATTTCTGGAGAAGCGGACAAAATCCGAAAGCAATTGGGTCAGGAAACTGCTGCCGAACGTAAGAAGCGTCGTATTGAAGAGGCTCAAAAGCGTGAGGAAGAACTGGATACAAAGGCAGAGGATATTCTAGAGCGATACCAAGCTGGTGAGAAACTAGGGTTTGAAGAATTCAAACTTCTAATTAGCCGTGGATTACTTACTGAAGAATAAAGATACTCAATTAAAAAAATCGATTTTATGAAATAACCTATGCAATAGGTAAACAAGCGTGTTTACTCATCTTCTTTTTCAAGTTCTTCTTCAAAATCTTCGAAATCCCAAGCTTCTGGTGGAGGTGTTCTGAACATGGTGATACCGATCCAGAGCACTATTGCGAGGACACCAAAAACTCCCAGGAAAATGGGTATTGCAAGAGCCCAGTACTGAGCATTGGGTAGTGAGTCGAGTATTTCGCTTCTTGTTGCAGGAAAGATGATTAGGTGGAGAAACTCAAGGAGAATCCCAACTACTGCAACTAAAGCCATTACCAATCCGATTATTTGGTCGTTATTTGCCATATCGTTCACCGATTACATATGTCGTAATCTAACATTTTCATATTCTATCGTTCTTGATATAAGTATAGTGGATGGTAGACACCCTCAAGAGACGGATTTTGTATTGTTTTGAATCTAGTAGTTCAGCATAAAACCGAAATCGATCTGATCGGCGAAATCCAAAAACATCTTCGCATTCACCATTGATGGGGGTATAGATTTCTTTGTCCATAGTTCATAAGAAGCCAATGCAGTGTTGAAAAAGAAATCATAGCTCCCTATGTATTGCTTCCCCAACCTTTCACTTTCGGACTTGAGTGGTGATAGATTCGACATCCTAGACATTGGATCAAAGATTAAGGAACAGTGCTCAAGGATATTCCTTGGTAGCATGACTACATTCTCAAAACCTTGTGCAGGTTTATTGCAGTTCACAACCAAATCAAAATCGTTTGAGAAATTTTCGGTGTCAGGAATTATTGAAGGATACTCATCAAATATTGGATGATGAGTTGAGAATAATTTGTCACGGATAACAATGGTTTCTACCTGGTCTTTCAAGACGTGTATGACAGCATGAGAGACTCGCTCAGTGCCATCGATGTATACCCTATTGATTTTCTTAATTGAGAAAGGTTCCAAACTCCTCTTGAATCCTTCAATTTGTGTGTTATAACCTTTCAATCCTTCTTTTGTAACTACAACAGAATTGACAGCATCCATTACTACAGCTGAACTATCCTTCCAGTCAAGTCGATGTAGCATATCTTGCTGCCAAGGACTGGAAATGTTAACACCGTCCAATAATCCATCCTCAATCCAAAGGAGGATCTGATCTAATTCTGGTGATGTTGAGATCGGCAGGTTAAGATACACTCCATTTGTCTTAGAGACATCAAGAAGTAGTCTGTATACACCCCTCAAAACATCATTTTCGGGGAGATTCCCAAGACAGGCAAAGTGCCAAGATTCTTCACTGAATGAACTGACTAATTCATCAATTTTCATCATTCCGGGTAAATACGGTTCGCCTTCAAAATGAGAGAATCTTCCGTACATCCAATAGTTTCCCAATTCCCTTGACTTGATTCTGGTCAATTGTCCAAGAGATCCCATCCCGAATACGATATATTTCATCTTACTCCTCCGAAGATTACTCGCCCAACTCCATAGTAAACGTAAATCTGCGATCGTGTGGGGAGTTGCCCCAATTTTTACTATGATTTCCTTACCATATCGCTTTGCAACAGATTGGAGACCATCGTAATCTACTTTTACCATTCCCTGAAAGTCTAGTGCAGATATAATTGGAATTGTTTCCTCAGATAGTTTTGGAAGTAGATGCATATCAAATGGATACTCCAAATCAACATATCTTGGTTTTAGAGAAATGACCTTTTTCATATTCTCAATTCTTCCACTTATAGGAGGTGCGATTTTCTCCGTGTTCCACTCAGAACGGATTGAAAATATCAAAGGGAGATCATTGTTGTCATTCATAAATTGCTCCAAGCGGGTAAAATCGATTTCTTGAAGGCCGTCTAATCTACATTCAACAAAAGATGCACCATTACTCAGAGCCTCAAGACCCTGTGCTCTCATCTCCTCTAAATTATCTGACAAGACTACAGCACATATCATGACGACCATTTAGTGCTTTGTATTAGGCATAGATAAGAAAAGAGATTGTCTCATTAGGAAACTAACAGATTGAATATAGGTCCCAAAATCGTTCCGATTGTCAAAGTCAAAAGATAACTGAAGAATAGGATGACAATTCCAGGAATTTGAGGTCTAATCCAAATCTTGCTTTTTGGATGATCGCTCAGAGAACTGAAAAGTTGTTCTCTCTCCTCTTTTTCCAATATATCAAATTCTTCATCAGTCATAGTACCATCAAATTTAGGCGTATGAAGGACC
>JAEOUB010000092.1 GCA_016839545.1 Candidatus Kariarchaeota archaeon
ACCTACCGGATCTCAAAATCATTTAACTACCTGCTTCTCAGCATTTTTTTCTTTGCAGCAGGCTCTCTGATTGTACAGGCAGTGTTTGTCAATCTGGATACCTATTATGGTCGGTTCTGGTCTGATTTTGGTAACAAGTCTTGGTTCATTCTCGGATATATTGGTCTCAAAATCATGGAGAGTGGTGGCAAGCATATTACCAGCAGGATGAAACAGGGGTACCTGGTATACAGCGCTGCTAATTTAGTTCACTTCCTCTTCATGATAGGTGATAAGGACCGCTACATCAACTACTGGACAATTGTTGGTTTTGGCAGTGATCCCATCGCCACGTTTGATATTTTCTTCAATTTCTATCTCCAGTCATTTATCGGGTCATCTCTCTTTCTCTATGCCATATACACCACCACTGCCATTAACCCCAGGGCCAGCAGGATACGGTTCCTGTGGATGCTAGGAGTGGGTTGCTGGACCGTCCTCTATGTGATGGATGTGATTTTACTCCTGACCTTTGGCATCAGTTTCGGTGGTGGACTAGGTGGTCTAATTGGGTTTGCACTGTATCTCACATCTACTATTACATGGATAATTCTCCTGTTATTTTACCCCGAGAGTCTCTTCATCTCCAGGGATCTTCTCCAATCTGCAAAAGACCTCTATCTCAAGATCAAATCAGGAGGGGGTAGAGGACTGGGGTACGACCAGATCCGAGATTACCTGCTTAGTATACCAGACGAAACCTGGGAGTATGTCGACTGACCTGCAATTCACATCAATTCTATAGCGTCTCCAAAAGAGTTTATGAATAAGAAGGTCCAATATCAACTCATGAGTAATCCCGGAAGCAGTATTCCCAGTCCGGGGGCAAAAGTCCCCACCTCCGGGTTTACGTGCCGCAATTGTGCCACCAAATATCAGACTGATTTTATCTTCTGCCCTAATTGTGGCAGTAATCTGACGATTCCGCGTGAGATCAACATCACCGACGTCAGCTTCCGAGACACTGTGGACGAGAAGTATTTCGAGCTCTACGAGGAGATTGACAGGCGAGTCAAGGAGTTTGACTGGCTTGAGGCGGCAGTGGCTCAGCAGGATCAACTGCTGGAGACTCTGAGGGTTGAGAAGGCACGGATCTCGCTGGATATTGAGAGTTTGAATGTGCAGGTGGTCAAGGAGAAGGCGGATGTAGAAGCTTTGGAGAGATTGACCTGGTCGTCGTTTCGCAAGAAGTTGACGGGATCTCATGCTGATGCTCTGAAGAAGGAGGAGGAGGAGTACCTTGAGGTGATGGTAAATCTTGACATGTCCAAGGCAGAGCTGGCAAAGACCGAACGGAAAATTATCACTGCCAAGGAGGATCGAGCCAGCTTGGCAAAGGCGATTAAGAGCCGGGATCAGCTGATAGCCAGCCAGAAGGAGATCTTCTACAAGGCAACACAGGGTATAGTAGATGACGAGGAGGACAGGATCGAGCTGCGTATCAACGAGCTGGTCAAGGAACTGGATCCATTTACGATAAAGAAATCGCGATTGCAGACAGCGTTCTCCTTCTTGCAGATTGCACAGGAGGATCTGAGGAATGCATCAATGATGTTATCAGAACCCACAGATCCCAAGACTATCAAGAAGAATGCTCTGCTGATGGATGTGCTGACCAAGTCTGAGGTGGCCGACATCAAGAGTGTGGTCAAAGAGGCTGCCAACTGTATTCGCAATGCCTATGAGATACTCTCAAAGCAGGTGGATGACGGCGAGGATCTTGATGGTGACGGAGTGCATATGGGACTCTTTGAGAACCAGGGCCTCTGGGCACGGTTCATGCGTAATTTTATGCGGGATCTTAAATCAGGATTTCGCAACAGGGAGGAGACCCGGGAACATCTTTCAAAATCGGTTGCAGAGGTCAACAAGCTCCTGGCATGGGTAAATTCACTCCTCTCTGAGATGAATGTCAAGATTGATGAGCTGATGTTCAACCTGAGAGGTCTGGAACAGGATCTCATCAATCAGCGGCGCAAGATCTTTGAGCGATTGTATCAATCAAGGGGTTAATCCCTACATCAGCC
>JAEOUB010000093.1 GCA_016839545.1 Candidatus Kariarchaeota archaeon
AAATCCGAGATACATCCCTCTGCCCTTAGTAGAATACTCTGAGACGGACTACTGGGACTCAGTAGTCAGAGTTTTGGAACGATGTTGTCACTGGTATGGTCCTCTGACCCTCAATGATTGCCTCAGAATTACAAGGTTGAGTTACCAAACTGTTGAGGAAGGTTTGAGAAGATCTGAACTTGAGATAAGGGAGATATTGGGAAGTCCTTACTACGGATGGGAATATTCATTTGATACATTAGATCAAACATCCATCCATGAAACTGAGCTTCAAGAGGTCTTTCTCCTCTCTCCACTTGATCCATTTTTCTATATGACTTCGGGGTCATTTAGACGGGATTATCTCCCTCGACAGAGTAGATTGTCTATTGTCCAAGGCGGATTATCGAGAGGCTATGTTGAGATATCAATTCCTGACAAGGACATTTTACAGGTCATCAATCTTCAGATACAGCTTCGAGATCGCAATAATTACGTTCTGTTGAAAGGGATAGGGCGAGAATTGAAGAGAATCGCGAAAACAGCGTATGAAACCCCTGTTGTCTTTATTGAAGAGATCAGATACCTGGCCGCTGCTCATCCTGACAACAAAAATGCAAGTGTAACCTTAGAAGAGGTCGGATATGCACTATACAAGGATGCATTAGTAAGTGGGACGGGCCTACAAAGTGAATTCAATGCTGACGATCTTTATCTGACCAGACTCATTCAATCAAAGAGAAGATTGATGCCATCCGATATTGCATTGGAAGAAGTAATCACTCAGTTCTCAATAATTGAAGAGAAAGAGCTGTTCTCCGTCATCTCCGGGTCTCATGAAAACTTGAAACTCCTAATATCCCATCTACTTCGACAGGGTATAATCCATTATCAAAGAGGAAAGTTCTACCGGGCCGATCTCTTTGAGTCTATCCATGGAATTGATCCTCTTGATCCTGTGAGAAATAGGATTTTCTATGAATTAAACACACCCAAATCAAGTTCTGAACTAGTCCAAGTAACGAAAATGGAAAAAAGTAAGGTCATTGATACGATTCGAGAGCTTCTAGAAACAGGGATGATCGAGCTGGTTTCACCCTACGCTAGGTCTTTAGAATACCGACAGATGCCATCAAGAACCAAGACCCTCAGAGAGCGATTGGAAATAATTGTCTATGGATATTTGCAATGGAGAGGACCTTTGACATTTCAACAATTATTATCTGATCTGAAAGAATTTGCACATACAGAAATCACAAGAAGTCAATTATTGATAACTTTAGGAACTCTATTTGATAGACAACAGATTTCTTCCGCGGTGATACACTTTGATGAAAGGAAGAGAGAGGTGGCATATTTCACCCACGACCAAGCCAAAATCATGGGCAACGCAGATAAGAAACAGTATTTCAAGGGTTGGGAAATTTATGACAAAAGTGATGGTCGTTTTGAGTTGCCTGGAGGAGATAATTCTGCAATACTATACAATGGAAATATGGTTGCCTCTTTTGGGTATGAGAGAGATGGCGACACAGGTATCATATCGAATTTTTCTTTTCAAAGTTCATCAGTTGAAAAATTACCCGCAATGATTAGCAAGTTAGAGGATTATGTGTTTGGAAGAGGAATGCGGTCAATGCGAATTGAGATGCTTGGAAATTCATTACCCACATATTGGCTAGATCTGGAGGGATAGAAACTGAAATTGGATGATATTCTCCGTTACCGGATACAAGCTCAACTGCAAGGCGCAAATACACTAGCTGAAAGTCTCGAGACATCATACTGGATTGCTGGAAAATTTGGTCTGATGTTCAGGTATGGAAGCTCCGTACGAGCTCCCATGAAACGGGTATCGGACATGTACAAAATCATCATTGACAATACCTATCGGTATGTGTCTAGAGAAACGTTACTTGTGATGAGAGAGGCTAGAATGGGACAACTAGATGATGAACAGCTTATTGGCAAAATACCTGAAGGCGGGATTTCAAGAACCTTACTTGCCAGTGCACTAGATATCAGTGTGAAAAGTTTGAACTATCTGATACGGAAAGAGGAGAGGAAGTGGAACATAATCAAGGTGGGAGACGAGATTTTTCAAATGGATCAGTACCTTCCACAAGAGAAACGAACAGATGATCAATTGGTTGCAAAACTGCTTCGCTCGTATCCATATCTGTCTGTATCCCAGATTGAGTTCTGTAGCGGACTCAAAGGCAATAGGCTTGCAACCACAATCCAGCGTATGACACAAAATGGTCAGATTGTAAGAGGTATCACCAGAGAAGAAGTGCCTGATGAGTTGTTTGTCTTAGCTGATTTTCAACCAAAAGACCTTGATGCACAAGTGTTTGTGCTAGAAAAACGTGATGCGTTTGTTGAAATATTAAAACAAGAAAGGGATATAGATGCTCAAGATGGAGATTATTGGCTTTTTGTTGAAGACATTCCTCAAGCTGAGTTCAATCTGGTGAAAAAAGGCAAAAATTATCAGATTCAAGAGCTGAAAAGATTCTCTCAAACAACCTATCCACTGGCAAGTTTGCTTGAAACACTCCAAGTTTGGGGAAAATCGCACTCGATGACCATAATGACAGATCGAGTTCAGGATCAATATACCCAGAATTATATCCTGCTTGCGCAGTCATTTCTCGAAAGAGGGTATACAATCTCCAATGATGTTCTCTCGATAGCCAAAGATAAACCTCCTCCAACCCAAACGCAGACAATTGAGACACCAAAGTATAGTATCCAAAATTGGGGGACATGGCAGCGAAATCGTCAATTTATCAATTATGACGGTTCAGCATCTGATATCCTCTTTCATGTAGGACAACTCGATGATATTCGATCCCTTGCCTATCGACTGAATACAAGAGCTGAAGATCTTGATCTGAGTGATGTGATCTACTTAACTGGAATAGATTACAGGTTGGGATACCTACACAAGGATCATGTGGAAGACGTGATACGTGGTTGGCCAAGAAGTGGATCGATAACTCAGATCGATAAAAATATCCTAGGTGAGCTTGATGAACCACGTACAACAGAAGAACTAACCGTGTTGACAGGAATGAAACCAAAACAACTCAGACAGAGACTACGTTATCTTGAAAAACTCAGGATAATCAGAAAACAGGTTGACCAACCCAAGGATCTCAATTCATGTCAATGGATCAGATTTGAAACTGGTCTAGAAAAGATCAGAAAACCAATCAGTGGAAAGCGTGAATTCAAGGGGATCTCGGTTTTCATTATCAAATTATTGGAAACAAATATACCACTTACAATTCAGCAGATC
>JAEOUB010000094.1 GCA_016839545.1 Candidatus Kariarchaeota archaeon
CCATACATGTGTCACATGAATAAATGATATTTTGAGTTCTTTCATTCTACGGACAGTATCGAGAATGATGCCTTTGTTAGACCCCCAGGAGATGATGGTGACATCTGCTTCCTCAGGTGTTACACCAAAAACTTGTGGATCAGGAAATGATTTTGCAATGGTATCAAGCTTCTTCATCCGTTTATCCATTTGTAGGAGTCTGTTGGGTCCGGTATCATCGACTCGACCGAATTCATTATGTTCATTTCCAGTAGTTTTGAAAATCATGTTCTTTGGTTGGCCGGGAACTGCCCTGTGGCTAATACCATCTTCAGTTAATTCAAATCTCTTGTATTCATCAAGTGCCGGTGCCTCCTGCACTCTATAGGTTTTACCTATGCGTATCTCAAGCCCATCGTTTGTGAAAGGTTTGGTGGTAAAGCCAGAAGTACCGAGCCATTTGTCAGTAAGAAGGAGAACTGGAACTTGGAATTCCTCAGCAAGGTTAAGTGACTCAACGGCAAGATCATAGCATTCTTTGATATCACCTGGTGCAAGAATTATTCTAGGGAATGAATCTTGTCCGAGTCGTACTGAGAAGAGTAGGTCTGCCTGACCTGTCCAGGTTGGAAGTCCTGTTGAGGGACCCGGTCTTTGTACATTCACAACTACCAGGGGTATTTCAGCAGAACCTGCAAGACCTATTGGTTCAGTCATGAGAGCGAGTCCACCTCCAGATGTACCGGTAGCAGATCTTGCTCCCGTATGATTAGCTCCTATTGCCATAGCAACCGCAGATATCTCATCTTCAGCCTGGAGTACCATGTATTCATAATCTGCGGCATACTTGACCATGTACTCAAGCAGGGATGTGGCAGGACTCATTGGATATCCTGTGAAAACACCAATACCTCCTGCGATCAAACCGGCAGCCGTTGCAGCATTTCCAGTCATTACGATGAGTCCATCATCATCCATGTCTTTGAGATGTACTTTGAATGCATTGTAATTCTCAGCCATATACTTGTAGCCCATCTCTGCTGCTGTTGTGTTTAGCTCAGCGATTGCTGGTCTGCGTGCAAACATATTGGAGAGGATTTCCTGAAATTCTATAAGTGGAAGATCGAGCATTGAGATGATGGCACCTAGACCAATGGTATTTCTGACAATTTTCGCTGCATTGAGCTCGTTTGTCATGTCTCGCAGAGGTATTGCCCGCCACTCAATATCTGGTCGGTTGAACTCCTCCACAGTCTTTCGACGTAAAATTGAAGGATCATATACAATGGATCCCCCCTCAACTACCTCATCAACATGGAGTTCAATTGTTTCCAAATTGATGGCAAAGAGAATATCAAGATAAGTAACTTGACTGTGGATCTCCTCCTCCGAAACCCTCACAAAAACTGCATTATGGCCACCTCTGATAAGGGATGGATACTCAGTATAATACTGTACATAGTAATTATTTCGGGTGAGCATGGTGGAAAACAATTTTCCTGCTGACATTATACCGTCACCTGCTGCACCACCTACGCAGAAGGTGAATGTAGATAATTCGTCACCTTTGTATTTGGATGCCCTGACATCTTGGTTTTTGGAGATAATATGCTCGCTGGTACTCATGAACATCAACTGACACGTGTCAATTACTCAATCGATCTTTCTTTGCTACATATAAGAGCAATGGGATGGGTACAATAAACATCAGACATTTTGATTTAAGAATTTGGAGATGATTTCTTTGCTTATTCTGAGGGGATACTGTCCAGTTTGGTAATGATGGAACGAAGGGTCATTCCAAAGATACCAACATTGATGAGAATGGCGGCATAGAATACATATGGACCAGCCTCAAAGCTACCTTCACCAATTACGAACTTAACCTTCATGTCAGGATGACCCAAACCACAGAAGATATGACAGAAACTCGAGTAGGTCACATCATCATTTGGAAGAGTTCTCTCCACACTTGTAGCAGCACCAAATTCGTTTCCAGGTTCAGGACGGTTCATTGCTACAGCAACATCAAGTTCATTGATTGAAAATCCATGTTGGACATCACGAGAATAAAGATTGAATTGCACATTTGCTCCCTTCTCAGAGAATTCAACTCTGTGCTTCACCTCAAATTCCTGCTTAATAGTGTCACCAACAATACTTAGATCAGGATAACCCTCATTTGCGGCAAGATTCATATCGAACACTTTGAATTCCCACTGACTTGCCTCAATACGGACCTTGTAAAGTCCGTCAACGACAATGAATTCTTCACTTGCCTCGCCAGACGCGGTTGCTGGGGCAGTGAGGAATATTACTGGGAATAGCATTAGAAAAATTACAAGGTAGAATTTCATTTTGCTCATACTTTCACCTACGCTTCTAACGAGACTTTTTACCGATCTAATATTAAGATTTATATCAGGGATGGGGAGGTCGATTACTTCTGTTGAATTCAGGTAGAAATTGCTATTCTATGGTAATTCGAGCTTGAATGTTAATTCGATTGAATTTGTAGACCTGTGCCTCTACTATCCAAATTAATATGGTGATTGGTGAAATTTGTAGTTTCACACCCAGCTCCTGAGCATCAGTTAGGAATAATTTGTCGACTGTATTGATGCCCAATCCGTATAGCTTGTTCAGTGTGGCAAGATCTATCGTATTGATAATGTCGAGTTGGGATGCATTTTTTATGGCCTCGGGGATTTCTATCTCTCCCAGTGGATTTGATTCTATGAAACTAACTCTCTCATACACCAATGACTGAGCCATTATAATAAATTCGGCAATCTTTCTAAGGCTGAAACCAGATGAGTTCAAGAGATCATGGATATTGGCATTTGCCAGATCTGTTACACTCTTGATCTCATATTCTTCCAGTTTACCCCCAATTACCGTACCAATCCCTTTGAGTGTCTGAGTTTTCTCGGTTGAGTAGAATAAAGATCGGTCTCTGATAACACCGAGTGAAGAGTATCTTTCCCAAATGGCATTATCTTGGTGTTGAGTCATCTCTCGAATCAATTGATGAGCCCACAGCAATCTGACTTTCTGATCTGGTAGTATCTCTTCAAGATAATCTATTGATTTCAGAAGTAGTTGATGCAGATAGAAAATTCCTGCCTGGTTCAGCATATTGAGTTCTTTCAATGTAAAGACATCAATTTCATCAATCGGGATGAATAGCTCTCCGAGGAGGCCTAGCTTTGCCTTACCTAACTCTTTCTCAATTTGCTCTACATGTTCCTCTAGTGAGAGAATCGGAACCTCTTGTTCTATCTCGGTGCCCAGCTCTTCCTGAACCGGTTCTTCAACAGATTCTTGAACGGGTTGTTCCACAGGTTGTTTGACAGGAGTTGAGAGAGTTTCTTCCATCTCAACTATGAGATCTGCATGAGTTGATTCCTCAGTTTCCTCATCCTGAGTCTCCACTGAAAGAGAATCGTCAGATACAGTATCCTCTACCTCAGGATCTCCATCAAATACTTCTTGCGATCCAGTAGTGGAAATTTCGGGTAAGGCATCTTTGGTATGTGGTTCATCCTCTAAAATATCTACTTCAATATCGTTGTTATCAGTATAACCTTCATCATCACCCTCATCAGTGTAATCTGACTGATCATCATCATATTCGGCATCAATTTCACTGTAATATGGGTCATCAATTTCCGGTTCATAGCCATCGATAGAGCCTTCGTCTTCGATTTCCTCTTGAATGTCTTCATCTTTTTCAGAGTCATCCTCCTCAGAGTCATCTTCAGGTTCTTCTACGTCTGAGGCCGGCTTGCGCTGAATTAGTGTCAATGTCGGCTTTGTACCCTCGCGATTTGATAGTTCCTCCTTGATGACTTCACTCAGTAGGGATCCCTCTGCAGAGTCTCTCCTTGTTGTTTCAAGGTATCCAGGAGTTACAGTCTCCATTACCAGATCACCCTCCCCCCGATCTTCACTAGATTTCAGTGTGTACTCTTCAGGACTGAATACTGGTTCCTCAACCGTGTGATCAATATCCTTGACAACAAAAAACGGGATTTCCATACCAAATTTGGTCTCTTCATCTGCAAGGACTCCACTGACATCAATTTGCCATTTACCGAAGGATCGTGTATTTTGAAGTCGTGTGATATATTCGTGGTCCGAACCTCCTGACGAGGAACTATATCGTACCTGACCCAGGTTATCACGCATTACCACAGTGGTCATCTGTGCGGTCCCGGTCGGTTTAACCAGAATTGACATTAGTGACTTTGGGGTGAACTGAACGGTCTCAACACGTAACTCTTCACCTCTGAGAAGCTTAATCTCTAGAGATGGGTGAAACCCGCCTTCTGAAGAAGAAAAATTTGAACCTTCAGGCGGTTTCTCTTCTGACATCAGTACCCCCTGAATACGTCATCGTGCGATAATATATAATTCTTCATCTATACAGGTTTCTAATTGAATTCATTTCTCAAATGAATTGTATTCTTAGCTGTAAGCTAAAAGAATGAATTTACCC